>JAGCXL010000027.1 GCA_017961295.1 Elusimicrobiaceae bacterium | reverse complement strand
AACAAGTGAAACACTTGCTGGTTTTGTTGCGGGGTGCGCGTTTGTGCCTGCAAGAGCGGCAAATACGTATTTAAATCTTGGGCTTGTGCATAAGACAAAGCACAAAGACAAAGTAACACGGATACAGTTATTTTCTTCATACGTTTCATTATAGCAATTATTACTTGGGTGCGCTGCAATAAAAAACCGCACCCGGGTTGCGGGTGCGGTTTGGAAAGGACGGATAAAGGGTTATTGTTCCACCAGGGCTTCGGCTACATGTTCGGGCACGACGGTTGCTTTTTGCCGGGCCGCCGTGCTGAGCGGATTGGTATAAGCGTGCAGGCTGTTTCCGTCTTGCAATACTACAACTTTGGTAGATCCTAACGATAATAAAAAGCGCAAATTGGTTTTGGTGTTCATAAGTTACTCCTTTAAAATCTATACTTTATTAAACCTGTTTTGGGGCTGCGGCGCAAGCGAAATTTGGACCTGTTTTTGCCCTAGGTCCCCTAAATAGGCCCTTTATATACACCAAAATCTGCAAGTTGTCAACAACTTTTTACGAAATTGTGGAAAACTTGTTTTACTAACAGGGAAACTATTTTACGTCGGGCATTGGGCGGTATATTTCCTGCAACCATCTAAAAATGGCAAGTTATCCACAAAAAAAATAACTTTTCCACAGGGGGTAGTGATAACACTACTTGCCAAACTAACTAGCCTATTAAAAAAAGCCTTAAATTTCCGTATATAAAGGTAGTTGTCCACAGGTTGCGCACAGCTGTTTATAAGTCTGTTTACAAAGTGACTGTATTTTTTTATAATACTCAAAGGAGGATATTTATGAATTTACGCAAATTATTTTTAGTAGCTACGGCATTTGTTCTGGGGGCCTGTGCCACCCAACCGGAAGGGGTAGATGACCGCCCCCGTAAAGCGGCCGAAGATCCCAATGTGCTTGCCATGCAAGAAGCCAACTACAAACTGGCCAAACAAACCCCTACCCAGATGTATCGTTCCATGAAGTTGCCGTCTGTCAATTATGATTTTGACTCTATCCGCCCGCCGGAGTATGCCTACCCGATTTTGGACAAGGTGACTACCTTGCTAAAGGAAAAGGGAAACGTACACTTAATTTTGGAAGGACATTCCGACGTGCTCGGTTCGGACGAATATAATTACTGGTTGTCCGGTGCGCGCGCTTCGGTGATAAAATCGTATTTGGTCAGCCGCGGGATTGAAGCGGACCGTATTCGTATCCATGCCTATGGCAATACGCGCCCCATTACGTTGGATAATTCCAGTGAGGGACGTTTGGTAAATCGCCGGGTAGATATGAAACTTACCAAACGGGATTGGAAATCCGTTTATTAAACAGTTTGATCGGTTGTAACGCCCGGAGCTAAGGACGTTCCGGGCATTTGTTTTGAACGGTATGCTTAATTTAACCAAACCTCAAAAAGAAACTATTTACATGAAGGTAGTACGGGTGCTTTTGGCAGCCACGTTCCTCGTCGTGCCGCTTATCTTTTTTACGGATTTGACTGCCAATCCGTTCTTTGCGCAAAACGTACTGCTTTATTTGCTTATTGCACTTATCTACGCAACCCTGTTTGTGAAATTTCTGCGCACGCAAACGATTGATTTTACCAAAACATTTTTTGACTTGGCATTTTTTATCTATGTGATTGCCTGTGCGATGGGGTGGGTGTCTGCTTTTTCCAGCGCGCCGCAAGCGTTGCGCCAGACGCTTGTGTTTAATATGCTTAACTACGGTTCCCTCTTATTATTTGTGGCGGTGGGAGCGTATATCATTAGTAAAAATGTGGTGTTCTCCGGTACGATTGAAAGCAAAACCAATTATATTTTACTTTTCTTTGTGTGGGGGGGACTGTGGTATTTTTACCCGGCTTTAAAAACGCATGCAGCGTCGGAAACGTTTTGGGCGCAGTTGTGGGATTGGTATGGCGTGGTGTTGTGGATTATCGGTATTTTTTTGGGCGTACGGGTGCTTAAAAAATTAACGCAAGAAAATATTTTTGTACTTATTTTTGTGGCGGTGTTTTTAGCGTGTTGTTATGGGGTGCTGCAAGCCTTGGGACTGGACTTTTTGTGGCCGTTTGAAATTAACCAGTTTGCTACGCGTGCCTTTTCTACCTTCGGGAATCCAAACTTTTTATCTTCTGTAGTGGTTATGTTGCTGCCGGCGCTTTTGGTATATTTTATGCGTACCGACAGCAAAAAAGATTTTGTAGTTTACGGGCTTTTGGTATTAGTATATGTTTTGTATTTGTCTTTCGGGTTGGCACGTTCGTGCTGGATTGGGGCATTGTGTGCTCTCTTTATGATGTGGATGTTCGGCACGTTGCGCAGTTTAATTTGGCAGCGTAAAGGACGCGTATTTTTGCTAACACTCTTGGCGGTAGGGGTGGCGTACAGTTCCGTTTATATGCCCGGCCCGGGCGATGCCATTAGCCCGGTAAAAAACCGCGTGCTTGAAATGCGCCCGTTGGAGTTAAATGATTTTTCGTTAAATATCAAAAAAGAACGCATTTTTGAGTCGTTACATCAGCGTTTACTGATGTGGGATACTTCCAAAGAAATTTTTTTGGCGCGCCCGGTGTTGGGTAGCGGCGTAGGGAATTATCAAATGGCTTTTGCGCAGCATCAGCCCAAAACCTTGCTGGCATACCCCGAACTGCGTGCCTTAAAAACCACCACCAATGCCCCTCACAACGAAATTTTATTTCAATTAGCGCAAGGCGGCATTGTGGGAGTGGGACTCTTTTTATTTATGTTTATGGTGCTGTTTTTAGAAGTAAAAGATTTTGCGGCTCATAAAAAAGAAGGTGATAAAAAACAACTGTTGCAAGCTATTTTCTGCGGTATTTTGGGAATGCTGGTGGATAATATGCTCAACATTTCTCTGCACGCGGTGGTGCCGGCTTTTATTTTCTGGTGGTTTGTCGGGGCCGAAGTAAGCGGCGTGGGAAAAGAGGAAGGAAAAATTACGGTTACCGCCAACCCCGGAACCAAAGCCGTTGCTTTTACGTTGTTGGTGGCCTGCATAAGTGTTTGTGTGTGGCAAGGGCTTTGGTTTGCCAGTGAGTATGAATCTTTCGTCGGGCAGAAAAAAATAGCAGCCAAAAATTACGAGGGTGCCGCGCGTAATTTGTCGGCGGCTTTAACGCTGTATCCGGCAAATACCGAGGCGGGATTTTTGCTGGGGCAATTGCTTTTTAACCAGCAAAAATACGACCAGAGTTTAAAGGTGTTGGAAAAGACGATGTCAGCTGCTTCTTATTATGAAGAAGTATATTATCAGGCGGCTCTGTCTGCCTTAGCCCTGCAAGACACGCCTAAAGCTTTGCACTATTTGGTGGATCACTTGCGTATCCATCCTTATCATTTGGAAGCGTATGAGTTGTTGGCTTCGTTGTTAAGTGAAAATATAACTTATGCCAACGCGGATGAAGTCCACTTGTTGGAACGGGGACTTGCCTTATTTCCGTATCAAACACGGTTGTGGCAACAGGTAGGGGATATCTACCAAAAACAAGGGGAAACGGAAAAGGCAAAAAATATTTATCTGCGCGGCCTGATGGCGGATACCCTTAACGCGGACTTGCTAAAAAGTGTCCAAAAATTTTATACCCAGGAAGAAGAACCCCCGCTTTTAGCGCAAGCCCGTTTGTTGCAAACGTACCAACAAAAAACAGAAAAATTTAATAAGATGTCCGCGCCCTATCAACATAAATTGCGGGAAAATATTGAAGCCTATGTGCAGCAATATCCGCAAGATTGGAACGGACAAATTTTACTGGCGCGTGTTTTTTCTTTAAGCGGTAATGATTTAAAAGCAGAAGAAATTTTGCAACGCGTGCTGGCTCAGCGGCCGGATAATTTGTGGGCCAACTTGGCTTTGTCCTCTTTGTACTACAAAGCAGAAAACAGGGACAATTCCCGTCGGGCATTGGAAAATGCATTGTTTTATTATCCCAAACAACCGACGGCAATGACGCGGCTTGAAACGTTGAATAACATGAAATAAAAAGCGGCAAAAATTTTGTTACAATTTTAAGTGAAAAAATAAACTGTAAAAAAATCTTTACAAATCGTACGAAATTGCTATAATACCTATATCGGTGTTTGGTTTTAAAATTGAATCTAGCGCAAGGAACAAGTGTTACATGAGCAAAATAAAAAGAAATGGCTGGTGTGTTTTAGCGTTACTATGCAGCTTGTGTTTAACGGGAACGTCCGTGAAGGCCGAGTCTGCAGATAAACAATTGCAGAAGGGAATAGAAGCATATCAAAACAAAGATAACGACAAAGCAATGGACTACTTTGTAGATGTGCTTATGAACGGAGATACGGAACAAGTAAATCTCGCTAACAAATATATTGGGGCTATCCACAACGAAATGGGCGGAATTAAAACGCCGGTGGAAGTGGATGTGCGTTTCCCCGATCAGCCCACACAAACGTTGGTAAACCGGGCGGAAAACTTGGCCAATTACGGAACCGAGAAATTGGATACGTTGGCCACGGAATCCGAAGAAGTAGTACGCCAAACCCAACAAATTTTGGGCACTCCCAAAACCTTGACCGAGCAAATTGAAGAACGCCAATTATCCGATTATATCCAAAGTGATGAAGATCCCACACAGGGAACGGTGGCTGCCAACGGTGCGCCGCTGCCCGCTCAAACGAGCGCGCGAGCCAATTCTTCTCAATCTTTGCAAGCAGCACAACCGATAGAAGGCCAAATGTTGGCGGCCGGTTCCCCGGCGCAAGAACCGTTGGTTCCTACTTCTTCTTCCACTTTTGCGGATTTAACCAGCCCGCAAGCCATTGAAGCGCGCAACTTATACACCCAACAAAAATTGCAAAGCATGACCGATAGCGCGGTGGCCCGCATTTCCGCTAACAACAAAATGCACCTTTATATGCGTCCGGACGGCAGACCCGATGCTTTAGACATTGATGATGATGCGTTGTTTTACAAAAATTCATTTCGTTCCGATGCCGTACAAGATTTGGATAACATTTTTGAATTGTTGGCTTTGACCCAGGGCGCCCGCTATATCATTTTGCCGGCAGGATCTTACACCGATGATGTAACCTTGGGCGGGATTCGCCAAGCGATGGCGCTTAAATCCTATTTAGTTAAACGGGGTATTTCTCAAGGCAAGTTGTACTATAATATGGGATTAGTAGATGAGGAAGTACCTGCGCAATTTTCTAATTTAAAAGGTCTTTCCATTGTGTTTGACTATGATGCCAGCTTGCCTACCCGTTTGCTGGAAAATGAAGAAAAAGAAAAAGGACCGCTGCTGAGTATGGCGATTGTTCCTTCGTGCCATGCGATTGACCGCTCTTTAGGGGAAGCGTATGCGATTGATTTTTCTGTATTAGAAACCGTGGATACCTTAGACAATTGGACGTTACAAGTGATTCAGCACGGGCGCGACGGCAACTATTATGTCGTGCGCCAGTTGGAAGGTTTTTCACCGGTGTATCACCAAATTTTGTGGAACGGGCGCAAAGGAATTATCGGGCCCGAACTTCCCTGCGGTAAATATACAGTGGTACTTAGCGCAGTTGATTTGAAAGGGAAGAAACAAACGTTGCGCCGCCGTTTAGTGGTACGTTGCGCGCCGGATCCGATGGCTTCGTGCCAAATGGGAACTTGCCCGGCCAAGAAAGTAACCGAGCAAAAAAGTACCGTTGTAAATTATAAGTCGGATCGTTTGTGGAACAAGCCCGGGCGTGTGATGCACTGCTTGGGATGTGCGCAAGCGGCACAGGCCGCCGAGCAGGAAGAAGCCGTCGTACAAGTGCAGCAGGACGTTCAAGTTAAAGCAAATGCGCAAGAAGCGGCTGCGGCATCTTCCACCGATACCAGTTCTTATACGGTAACAAAAACCGTTCGTAATGTTGTGACGGATGATAATACGGTAAATAGCACCGTGACTTCTTCGTCTTCACAGACGTATGCGGACCTTCCGGCGCAAGAGTATAGCAGTGTTTCTTCTACCAGCGCGGTAGACAATCCGTATGGTGTTCCGTACGAAGAGGAATATACAGAAATTTCTTATTAGTAATTAGTTTGGGGGAAAAGGGGATCATATGAATTTATCAGAGGTTTTGATCGGGCCGAACATGAAAGCCCATCCGGACTGCCTAGGTATTTATATAGGTACCGATGAGTTGTATGTTGCCCAAAGTGCTCGGCGCGATAGCGGGGTGGTGTTGGAATCGCTCATCCGGGTTCCCGTGAACTTGCTGGATAAGACCCAGCTCAAACCTTTGGACCTGAACGAATCGTTTTTTACGATGGAATATTGGCAAGATGCCTTGACGAGAGTGACCTCTAAAAAGTCGTGGGATACGACTCAAGTGGTAGTCAGCTTGGCTCCGGAATTTTGCTTATTGCGTCACTTTGTGATTTCTATTCCTCTTAAACGCCAAGAGTGGGCGGAAGGGATTCCCAACGAAGCACGCAAATATATTCATTTCCCCTTTGATAAAGCCGTTTATTCCTACTACGCTTACGAATTTGAAACGGCTGCCACCAAACAAAAAAAGTTAGGGGTGGTGTTTGCCATGACCTCTAAAACTATTATTTCCCGTTTGGAAAAAGGGCTTAAAGCCGTGGGGTTGGATCTTATTTCCGTAGAACCTTTTGCGATTTCTTTGGGACGTGCGTTTTCGGATAATGATAAGGAAGCGGTGGGCTCGGGCCGTATCTATTCCTTCTTCGGTAAGGAAATGGCTAATTTTATTTTCATGAACGGAACGGTGCCGATGTTGGAAAGAGATGTGGAAATTTCCGGTTCTATTCCCGCCGAGCGCCGTCGTTTTGAAATTACCAATAGTGCGGAATTTATTGCTAAACAATTGGAAAGAGATCCTTTTGAAGAAGCGGTTTTGATTGGGTATAACAGTGAGCAGTGGCTTGCCGCTTTGGAAGCAGATGCCCATAAACCTGTGCGTAAATGGGATTTGAGTGAAGTGTTTGGAATTGAAACCAAGTCCTCGGGTGAAGTGGCTGCTATCGGGGCAAGCGGAAAATTCTTTGATACCAATTCGCCGGATATTGACTTTAATAAAGGTAAGCGCTTAAGTGCGTATGAATTTACTGCCAGCTGGACTGCGTGGAAAATTGTTTTGGTGTTGGCGGCCCTGATGATTCTGTACACCGGAAAGAGTTATGTGGACCTTGTAATAGCCAATTATTCGTTCAAACAGAAGAAAGCGGCCGAAGAACAAATCATTGAAGATTTTAAAGGGCTTTCTGCCACTCAATTGCAGACGAACTTGGATTCCCTTAGAAATCAAAATGAGGTTTTGACAGAGGTGTATTCAAACAGTTCGTTGGTTACTCCCGTTTTAAATAGTGTAGCACAAGCTATGCTGCCCAAGATGTGGTTAACAAAGGTGAACTTTTCCACCGCGTTCCCACCCAAACGACAGGGAGAAGGAAGACTGGTTTTGGAAGGGGTATTGGCTTCGGGAAAGGAAAGCACGGATGACCTGCTGTTAGGGGGACAATTTAAAGAGTCGGTGGGTAAACAGCCTGCTTTGAAACGTCTGTGCCGCAACATAAAGATGAATTATGCTACTCCTTCTATTAGTACGGGTAAAAATGCTAAAAAGAAAGAAGGAACGGAGTTTGTGTTGTCTTGTGAAAACGAAACCAGAGGGAGAGGACGATAAGTATGGCTTTTGATTTTGAAGCAATCAAAAAGAAATTATCGATTGAGGCGATCAAAGAGAAGTTCTCTAAAGGTTCGTCCGGAAAAGCTGCGAAAAAGAAAACTTTTTCCAGCAATCCCAGAATCGCTAAAATACAGCACAACCTGGAAGATTTGCAAGTTACCTTTCAAGAAGGGAAATATAGCCTGTTTGTCAAACAGTTTGTGGTGCTGATCCTGGTGTTTTTGGCGGTCCGTTTTTTGTGCGGAAAGTTTTCCCAGAGCCGGGCTGCCATTAAGGACAAAATTGCAGCTATTAATATTCAGCGTAACAATAAAGAAGAATATTTAACGAATAAGCAACGTTTGCTGCGGCTTGAACCCCTTTTCCCGGACTTGGCCAAGAAAAACGATTGGTTACTGCGTCAACTGGTGGAGTCTTTCGGTTTGCACAAAATGACCCCTACGGTGGATGGCAACGTGGTTGAAACGGCGGGGAAAGAATTTTTAACCGTTTCCCAGCCGGTGAAATTCCAGCAAACTTTCTCGCGTATCGGCAGACTTATTGCGGATATTGAAAACGGGGATAATTTTTTGCGTATTTCGGAAATTTCAATTACCAAATTGAATAGCCCGGATGCTTTGGGTGAAAATGAAGTGGTCGCTACATTTAATACGATTTTTCCGCGGGAAAAGTATGGTCCTAAGTTGTTTAAAGATTATAATGAGCAGATGAAAAAAATAAAAGCTGCCCAGGAAAAGACCACCCCGGGAAAGACCATCCAGGAAAGGACCACATCGGCGGTCGCTGCTAAACGAGGAGGGAAAAAATGAAAAATCGTGTGATGAGCGCCTTGTTGGCAGGATCTTTGGTATGGGGGGCATTTTCGGTTAGTGTGGCGCAAGGAGCTTTGAATGATGCAGGGCAAGAGGCGGAAGAGCGCAGTTCTTCTTCCAGCCGTAAAAGCATTGTAAAGCCCAATGTAAAGTTTTCGTTGCCGGGCAATCGGGACCCGATGCTTTCGCCGGATGATATATTGCTTTTAAAACACCGCGAAAAGGTGCGTATGCAAGCCGAGGAGGCCGATCGGCGCCGTCGTGAAGAAGAAGAAAAAAGACGACTAGCCGAAGAGGAAAAACGGCGCCAGTGGGAACTGATGCTGATTAAAGACCCCACCGTTTTGGTGCGCAACCAAATTCGTATAGACGGGCTTATTGACAAAGAAGTGCTTATCGGCGGGAAATTGTACACCGTCGGAAACACCTATAAAGGTGCCAAGATTGTGAAGGTAGGGGCGGATTCGGTTACGTTTTCCTACAAAGGACATAAATTTGTAAAGAAGGTTAAGTTATAAGTTGTAATTTGTTTAATTTGACGTACACTCACACAGGAGGATAAATGATAAAACGTATAGCAGTAATGTTGGCCGGGATTGTCCTGGGATTAGTTGGAACTGCGTTTGCACAGCAGGAACGCCAAGTACTTCCCCGGGCTGTTTCCTTGACGGAGGATGTCAGTGTAACTGAAGAATCCCCCGCTACGGACCTGTACAAAGAGGTGGAAGTTTCTTCTCCCTTAGACAGGAAAGTGTCCATTCGGGTAGCGAATGTGCCGATATCGGCATTCTTAAACAGTATTACTACCCAAGCGAAGATTAACTTTATTATGAGCGAAGAATTCGCGAATAAAAAAGTGACTGCTTCTTTGACCCGTGTAACGGTAAGAGAAGCCTTGGATACTTTGCTGCGGGTTCATGGACTTGCTTATCAACGTATTGGGAAGAGCGATAGCTATGTGGTAACCAAACGCTCCAATGAAGCGCCGGATACCATTACTAAGATTTACACCCTTAGCTATATTTCCTTGCAAGGGGTAGGGTCTTCTCAAAATGAGCTTAACAGCATTATGCCGCAAGATGTTACCACGGGCGGTAATTCCATGAATTTCCCCTCAATCGGCGGCGGTATGGGCAGTTATGGCGGCATTGGCTCCTATGGCGGTTATGACATGAGCGGTATGACCAATAACCTGCGTATGGGAGGAGGCGATTCCTATGCTACGGGTTCTACCATTACCGGTATTATAGGAAGCATGTTATCCCCGGTGGGTAAAATTGCGGTAGATCCCCGCACCAACAAACTCATCATTACGGACGTGCCGGAAGTTTTCCCGCAAGTGGAAAATATTTTGGCTGAATTAGATATTAAACCTCCGCAAATTTTAATTGAAGCGCAAATCGTGGAAGTCAACAAGACCAGCGGTCTTAGCTTAGGCTTTGAATACGGCGGTTCCGACGGGACCATGGCCTCTATTAAAGCCCCCAGCCGCGAAATCTATTCCGATTCTTTGCGCAGCGGTCCCAATAAATTGCACGGGTGGGACTGGATTCTTCCTCAAAAAGGTGAATCGGGTACTACGTCAGGTACCAGTACCAGTGGTTCCAGCTCTTCAAGTACTACCACAAGTACCGATAACACCAATTCAGAAGCGGGTGTGCTGAACTTATCGGCCTTTAACATCGTGTTAAAAGCCTTGTTAACCCGTGGGGAAGCCAAATACTTAGGTAAACCCAAAGTAGTAACCTTGAACAACAAGACGGCTACGATTACTACGACGATGGATGCTACGGTAGGCCGTACGGTAACGGAATCAGGCAGTACCACTGCAACCGCTACGTCCACCAATTCAGCTGAACGTAAACGGGTGGGTTTAACATTGCAGGTAACCCCGCAAGTAAACCGGGAAGGTTACGTCACGTTGTACGTACAACCTACGTACTCTGATGTAACGGCTTCCGGCTTTTCTTTCTCGTTGGATACCATCACGCGTGCGGCTTCTACGCTGGTGCGTGTAAAGAACGGACAAACGGTAGTAATCGGTGGGTTGTTAACCTCCCGCGAAACCGACCAAACCCGTAAAGTACCGCTCTTGGGTGATATCCCGGTTTTGGGTTGGCTGTTTACAAGCCGTTCCAAATCCAAAAGTACGACGGACTTAGTTATCTTTATCACTCCGACCATTTTAGCGGAGTAAGTGTGAGCGTTTTGCCTGTCCCTGCTTAGGCAGGGACAGGCAGTACATACCCAGTTCACAATAGCAGAGGAAAGGCATGGCGGAACAAATTAATGAAATTTTAGTGGCTCAAGGCGGAATCACCCCTGAGCAGGACAAGCAAGTCCAACTGTATGCCAAGCAAAATAACATTTCTATTGCTGAGGCAGTTTTGCGTTTGGGCTTTGCCAATGAAGAACAGGTTACCATTGCCCTTTCTAAACACTTTGCTATTCCTTATGCATCTAAAGAAAACGGGATTTTAGTTCCGGAACGGGAACAAAATTTACAAGAAATTGTATCCGAAAAATTTGCGCGCGATAACATGGTCGTTCCGTTGTTTATGGAGGACGATTCGTTAGCCGTTGCGTTGTTGGATCCTACCAATTTATTTTTAATTGAAAACTTAAGGATGATGTCCGGCAAACAAATTCAGCCGTTCATCACCACTAAATCTCAGCTGCTTAGCGTAATTGATGCGTTCTATGCCAATAAGAACTTGTTGGAAGAAGTGTTAAATGAGGCTATGACCGCGCCCGCTGAGGGTGCCTCTGCAGAAGTGAGTGAAGAAGATGTAGAGGTAACGGGAGTGTTGGATTTGGACCGTATGAATCCAAATTCTTCACAATATGTAAAGCAAGTAAACGCTATTTTGCGTCAGGCCATTGCGGAACGTGCCAGTGATATTCACTTGGAATTATTTGATGAACGTGTGAGTTTACGTTTCCGTATTGACGGTTCTTTGTACGAACGTACGGCCCCGGCCAAAGAAGCAGTAAATGCCATTATTTCCCGTATTAAAATTTTGTCTAAACTGGATATTGCGGAAAAACGTCTTCCGCAGGACGGAAGTTTTACGATCCGTTATCAAAACCGTTCGATTGAAGTTCGTGTGTCTGTGTGCCCGGCAGTATTTGGAGAAAAATTGGTGCTTCGTATCTTGGATAAAGGAACAGGGGAAATGAGCATTGATAAACTGGGTTTTGAGCCGGACCAGAAAAAAGCCTTTTTGGCAGCCGCTAATTTGCCGCACGGACTTATTTTCTTGACGGGGCCGACGGGGTCCGGTAAATCTACAACGCTTAGTGCGGTACTGACCACCATTCGTACAAGCGAACTCAATTTTATGACGTTGGAAGACCCGGTAGAATACAAGTTGGCCGGTATCAGCCAAGTACAGGTGAAACCGGCGATTGGGCTTACTTTTGCCGCGGGGCTTCGTTCCTTCTTGCGTCAAGACCCGGATGTAATTCTAGTGGGGGAGGTCCGCGATAATGAAACGGCAGAAGCTTGTTTAAAAGCGGCCCTTACGGGGCACTTAGTGCTTTCTACGTTACACACCAACGATGCGTTAGGTGCCGTACCTCGTTTAATTGACATGGGCATGGAACCATTTTTGTTAGCTAGCTCTTTGGCCTTGGTAGCGGCCCAGCGTTTGGTGCGTATTTTGTGCCCATACTGCAAAGTGCCTCATATTCCGGATTCCGTTACCATGGATCGTATTATTAAAGAAGGGCATTTAAATCCGCGCGATAGCTCTTCGTGGACGTTCTTTAAATCGGTGGGATGCCCTAAATGTTTTGGGACGGGTTTTAGCGGGCGTCGTGCTATTTTTGAAGTATACCGCACCACCGAAGAAATGCGCAACATCATTTATAAATCGCAGGATTTGATTGCGCTTAGAAAGGCCGCCAATGCGTCGGGCGCACTCAATTTACGTGCCAATGGTTGGCACAAAGTAATTCGCGGTTTAACGACCGTAGATGAGATTTTAGGTGTAACAATGTCGGACGAATAAATATTTGTAGGGGTTATTGCATATGCCGAAATATACATATAGAGTGAGAGATGAACGCGGTAAGACGTTTACGGGTTCCTATACTACAGATAATAAGGACCGTCTTCGTACCGCTTTGCAAAATAGAGGATACTTGGTATTAGATATTACGGAAGCAACCCAAGGGTTGTTCGTATCTAAAACGGGGTCGGGCCGTCGGGGCGGAAAAGTGCCGGGCCACATGTTAGCCTTTTTTGCAGAGCAACTGTCCACCTTGATTTCAGGGGGTGTGCCGCTTGTTAGAGCCGTTACACTCTTGGGGCAGTATTCTTCCAACCCGACGTTAGGGATGGTGCTTACGCAAGTAGCGCACGATATCGCCGGGGGGCAATCCCTTCACGAGGCTATGGCGCATCACCCCAAAACGTTCTCGCATGTGTGGTTGTCCTTGGTGCAAGCCGGTGAAATGGGCGGTCAGTTGGCCGAAACGCTTATGCAGCTTTCCATTTACACCAAAACGCAGGAAGGCATGAAAAGTAAAATTATCACAGCCATTACTTACCCGGCTATTTTGACGGTAGCCTCTATCGGTGTGCTTATTTACTTTATCGTGGGGATCGTGCCTACATTTGCACAAATCTTTGCGGATTTCAACTTGACCTTGCCGCTCCTCACGCTGATGGTACTTAAAGTTTCCAGTATCATTACCAACCACCTGGTCGCTTTAATTTTAACCCTTATTATCTTGGTGTTTGCGTTCCGGTTTTATATTCGCACACCTAACGGTAAAAAGCGTTGGCATACGTTCTTGTTGTCTATGCCCCTTTTTGGGAACTTCTTAAAGAACATTTACTATAACCGGTTGCTTTCTACGCTCTCTACGTTACTACGCAGCGGTGTAACCATTTTAAATGCAATCGGTGTATTGGAAGAATCCTTTGAGGGAAACGTAATTATCCAAAACGCATTAAGGCAAGTGCGTGCGGACGTGGCTGCCGGTAAATCTATTTCGGATGCTTTTGCTGCCACGGGGGTATTTTCGGGCCTGATGGTAGAAATGATGAAGATGGGTGAAGAATCCGGTAAATTGCCGGGTATTATTGCTACATTGGCTAAATTCTACGCCGATAACGTGGATCAGTTTATTGCTCGTTTCTCAGCGGTGATTGACCCGATTTTGATTGTAGGGGTCGGTGTTTTGATTGGTATTATTGTGGCCTCTATTTTCTTGCCAATCTTCAAACTGTCCCAAATCGGCAGTTAAGAAAGATTTTACAGAATTAGAAACTGTGGGAGAAAGTTATGTTTAGTAAGAAGGGATTTACGTTAACAGAAATGTTATTTGTAGTGGTTATTGCTGCGGGGATTTTGGCATTAGCAATGCCTTCTTATAAAAGAGCCCGGGATCGTTCCCGTCATCAAGCCGCTACCGGCATGTTGATGGATTTGGGAAATGCCGTGGAAGCCATTACACGCGATTTGGAAATGCAAGGCCGCAATGTAACAGTAGGAGCCAACGGCTTGGTTGAATATCCAGTTTCGAACGTGACCATTGACCCGGATAACGGAAGGGGAACAATTCGGGAAATTTATGATGCGGCTTCCGATAAAAATGCAGCTGTTTTGGGCATGCTGCTGCCCTTTAAGTATTTAGATTCTTTTTCCAACCCGGGCGGTTATGTTTATTACGTCGGTAACGGCGGGGACTGCGCACAAAATTCAACGGTAAATCCGTTGTTGGGTACTACGGTGGTGGCTTGTATGCTTAAACCCAGTTCGACGACAGATGATTGTTTTAAAGGGGCTCGGTACTACCAAGGGGGAAGGTTGCAAACCTTGCGTGGGAACGATTGCCACAATTAAGTTTAAATGTAACGAGGGAGTATATGCTTGATAAACGTAAAGGATTTACTTTAATGGAACTGCTCATTGCCGCGGCTATCATAGGGGCTTTGGCTGTGTTTGCCACGCAAACATTTCGCCGGTCGGCTTCGGATATACGCGTTCAGGATGCTAAAAGCCGGGCGAAGGTGATTGCTATGGCGGCCCGCCGTATGAGCCTGGATCATTCGGGGGTCTCGTTTGAAGTAAATGTACCGTTATCGGATAAGAATTTAACGCCGCGCAATACACAAGGCACCGCGGGAAATACTTGCTCCCTTATCAACGTAAATTTACAGACGTTGGTAGATTGCGGCTATTTGGAATATCGTAAATACTTGGATCCTAATTTCCAATTTAAATTTAATAGCGCGGGGCAGGTTTGTGTGAAGATAAACCCGGAAGGAAGTAAGGTGTTTGGAAGCGCGGGAGACGAATTCTGCACCAACGGAGATACAGATATGGGTACGGGGGCATTTCAATGAGCAAAGGTTTTACATTAATGGAAATTTTGGCAGTTATGTTGGTGATTGCGCTGATCGCCTCGTTTGCGTTGCCGGCGTTGCGTTCTGTACGCTCGGAGGCGTATTATCACCGGGCTAAAACGGCGGGTATTAAACTGGCGGAAGCAATCCGTTCTTACTACCGGGACAGCAAAGGTTTTTTGCCGGTAACGGGAGAGATTAACGGAGATACGGTGGCGGGCCAAACGTATACCTGCGATAGAAGTAAACTTTCCGGAGTTCCCGGACAAGGAACATCCGTAAGTATTGAGCAACTATTTGCTTGTGGTTATTTATCTACCAAAGATTTCGCAGGATTGCCGTACAAATTCTCGTCCGGGCTGAGCAGTGCAAGCGATTATAACGGCGCTTTGGTGCGGGGAACCGGCCAAGATAGTGACAGAGCCGGGCGGTATAAGGGAAAAACTTTTATTATCGCACGCAATATGGCCATTACCGAGCCGTTTAGTGATTAGTAAGGAAGCTGATTTATGAAACATATTTTACATAGTAAAGCGGGTGTAACTGTCTTGGAAGGAGTGATTGCTCTGGGGTTATTGGCGTTGGTGGCTGCCGGGGCTTTTGGGGTGTTGTTGTCTGCTTCGCGGCAAGATTCTATGCCCGATATCCGGGAAGAAATGTCTTACGCGGTGGAAAAAGCCAACGATAAACTAAAAGTTTATCTGCAAGCTACACAAATCGGAGATGTGGGCTACAACTATTTACCGAATAGTTTAAAGCAAGGGCTGTGCTATGCGGACGGGATTATAGACAATAATCCGCTTGCTGTTAATGATTCCGGGCATAATATTGGGTGTTTATTGCCGCCCATTTGTGACAAAAATAATAACTCCAGTTTTTTCTATATAGTGTCGGGCAATGGGCCTTCTAGGGGGAATGTAGTTAGCACCAGGCAAGAAGGAACCCCTAATACGTACGGAACAAAAGCTTACGGGGAAGGATATAGCATGAGTTCGGTCGGTTCGGGCTATCAAATTACTTACAAGATTCGTTGCAATGGGTATGAGTTATGAACAATAAAAACGGATTTACGTTAACGGAAATTTTATTAGCGGTCATGATTGTAGGCGTGATTGGGATTGCCTTGGCCGCTTTGACTACGGCTGCCGTGCGGGAAAGCGGCACCGGCCGCACGCGGCTAATGTTGCGCAACCAAATTTCGCTTGCGATGCGCCAACTGCGCCAGGATATACACGAGTCTACGGAAGTTTTGAATACGGGAATCGGTTTAACTTTATCTCAAAGCAAAAGAATCGGTCCGGAGCATGAACCGCAGACGGTGACGTATACATATGCCGGTGGTAAAATTATGCGTAACAAAGGCGGTTCTACAACCGTTTGGTTGGATAATGTACTATCCGAAACGGTGGGTGATTTTAATTCGCCGGCTTTTTTTCTGGATAATATCGGTGAAGGAATCAATTCCGTATTACGGGTGAACTTAATTGTAGGTGTGGACGATAATAAGAGCGTTATCGTCAAAGAAGCGGTAGATGAAACTTTTGTGTTGCCGCACGGTTTTGCTATCCAAAATAATTGACAGAGGAACAGATATGATACGTAATAAACGCGGAGCAGCTTTACTGCAAGTACTCATTATATCGGCTGTGTTAGCCGGCATGGCTACCATGATTTTACGGGCTGTTTTGTCGCGCACGGTAGCTTCTCGCCAAAGCCGCCATACGGTGACTGTTCAAATGGCCATTGAATCTTGCATGGCGCAGGTTAATGAAATTTGGGCCGCTAAAACGCCCGAGGCCTATGCGTACGATTTAGCCAATTGTCAGATGTGTGATCCTACGAAGGATACGGCCGGCGGTTGCGTTGCTACCCCGAAGGTTAAGGTGACGGATAAAGGGCCGGAAGTTGACGCCAACAAAGTGCACGTTTGCAGCTTTGAAAATATCAATGCGGCTGTTTATGCGGTAATGGATTCGGGAGATGCCAATTCCAAGTGTAAGATTACTTGGTATATCCCCGGCGGAACTGATTTATAAGGGGGGCTATGCGCTATTTAGCCGCTTTGTTACTATTGGTGCCAGTGTTTGGTTGGGGGCAAACTACCGCGGCTGAAATTGAGGTTCCTTCTGCGGTTACCGCGCCCTCTTCTTCCGTAGATTTACTTAAACAAGCTACTCAACAAGATTCTCCGTTTGCTGCCCCGGCTTCTAAAAAACCACCCAAAGTGCCGCGTCCGCCCAAACCGGCTGTTTCTGCCAAACCGGCCGCAGCCAGTAAAGGGGCTACCTTGGACATGCCGCTTACCATTGACGGGTCTACCACTACGGTGCAAGCAGCGGTAGCGCCGGCAGTGCCTAAAAAAACGGCTCAACCGCGTCAAAAAGCCGAACCCGAACCAACGGTTACCCCGGCACCGGAACCGGTGGCCGAACCGGTTGAAAATACCGAGGAAGAAGATGCCGCCGATGCGGAACTGGAATATGCTGTTAAAATGTTGGAAAAATCCAAGCAGGAGGCTACTGCCGGGCGTGCCGTTCCACCTCCGGCTGCTAAAAATAAGCCCAGCAAAGTCCCCTCGGCTAACAAAGCGTTTAACCCCAATGCCTTCCGTCCGGGGGTAACGTGGGTTTCTTCCAAAAGCAACCATTTTGATATTTACACCCAAAAAGCCGAAGGGGGGATTAGCTCCCCCAACATGGCTATGACGTTTGAAACCGCTTACGACACGCTGAGACGGTTTATCCCGTGGATGATGTCCGGACGGGTGCGCGTATTTGTGTACCAGGACCATAATTCCTATTTGCGCTACGAGCCCGAAGCCAAAGCTTGGACGCGTGCCATTGCCTATCCCACCCGCGGGGAGATTGTGGTGTATGACGAGCCGGGCAAAACGCAAGAACTTAAAGAAGTTTTTGCGCACGAATTGACGCACATTTTTACCCAACAATTTTTTGATAAACACCAAACCGGGCGTATCATGACACCTACGTGGTTGGACGAAGGATTAGCCGTACTGGTGGAAGACCAAATGTTTGGCGGCAAAGGCGGCCCGTGGGACCGCGATTACCGTACGCTGCGTTTTGAGCGCGACCCCAGCACCCTGCCGGCTGATTTTAGCTCTCACAAGATGTTTGGCGGGTTTACGCCTAAGCCGTTTGTGCCGGTTTCCCAACGCGGGCAAAAGCCGGGTCCCCGGCGCGGTAAGCCGGTGCGGTTAGAGCCGTTTGAAGAGTTTATGCAAGAGGGCTCTTTAGAAACTGCCGAGGGGAAAGGCCGGGTACAAAATTGGTATCTGCAAGCATATTTAATGGTGCGGTTTTTGCTAAATCCGGCGGGGGGGACTTCTCCTTCCAACCGGATGCAGTTTGAGCAATTTACCCGTTTGATTGCTGACGGGGAAGCCGTGCGCAACCCAACAACGGGGTTTTTAGTCAAAGACGCCCGCGGCAAACAAGTGTATGAGCCGTACTCGGTAGAGAAGGCGCTTAGCAAAGCCTATTATTACAATAATATTTCCGTGTTTGAAGATAACTTTTGGAAATGGCTCAGTAAATAAAATAGATTTTACGAAGAGAAAAAGCCCCCAAATTGGGGGCTTTTCTTTTCAAATTTCGTGAAAGTTTAGTATAATAAAAAAAGCTGTTTGCTCCTGCCACTCGGTAAAAACAGAATTGGAGAGGTGTGTGAGTGGTTGAAACAGCAGGTCTCGAAAACCTGTAAACCGCAAGGTTTCGAGGGTTCAAATCCCTCCCTCTCCGTATAAATTTAAACCCCGCTTTTGGCGGGGTTTTAAATTTATGGAGAGTGGAGTGGCCTGAACTGCTTCAGGCCACGTCGGGATTTGAAAGGCGCAGCGATTTATCTTGTGCCAATTTGATAATAGTATCTATTTTTTTTACTGACAAAAGGACTTGCAATGTAGTTAATTGCCCAAAATCGATTGGTCCAGTAAAAGCCGCTGTGCTGCTTTTTCCCTGTACGGGCAAATTTTCAACAACCAAATAATGTAAAAATAATACTTGTTTCTGTTTAAATACGTACTGGTCATAGCGCAGGCATAACCCTTGCCCCATTGCGCTCACAATCAACATATCAGCATATACGTCTATCTTCAATGTTCCTCTAAATTGTAAGTTTGTTATCCATTTAGTACTTAAAGAGCCCGTCAATCCTCCCCACGTATGTAGAGGAGTAGGATATATTTGTTTTAATTTGGCATAATTTTCCGTAAATACACGGGCAATTTGTGCTTTTATCACTTTCAATACAAAAATCGCAAAGCACACGGCAAAAGACACAAATAAAATCAAAAATATAAATTTCATTTTTTAATCTCCTTTTACTCTATTTTACAATATTTAATATGCGCATACTCCTTTAAAAATAGAAATTTGAAATATGAAAAACCGGGGACAAAACTGGGGACACGTCGTCGGTAAGGTTACGGGCTCCCTCTCCGTTGAATTTATAAGTTCCCCAACTAGGGACTTAATTTTTTTGTAAAAACTTGTCCACCGCTTGGACGGCCCAATTAAATTCGTCATGGCCGCCGGTAGTTGATAAAAAGCGCTGCAGATGCGGGATTTCATCAGCCAGTTTGGCACTTTGTTGCCAAGGCAAAATGAGGTCTGCCTTGCTGGTGCATAACAAAACAGGTAATGAAAGGTTTTGCGTTAAGCTTGCATTATTAAAGCGGTTGAACCATAAAAATGGGGTTACGGCCGCGCGCAACGTGCGGTACAACCAACGGTTGGGTTCGTAAGCGCGCAACGCCCAACTGGCGGCCATATCGGGTGTGCTTAAAAACGGACTTTGCAAAATGAGCGCGCGCAACGGAAAATGGCCAAAATGCCGGGCGGCAAACAAGGCTGGTGCGTTGCCTAGCGAGTGTCCATAAAGCACCAGTTGCCGAGGGGATATTTTTAACTCTTTAAGCGCGTAATTGACGGCAGTAAACGCATCTTGTTGTAAATTTTTCTGGCTGGGTTTGCCGCGCGAAAGCCCAAACCCACTATAATCAAACATTAAAATTCCGTAGCCCAGCGGAGCGTAAGCTTGGGCAAAATTTTCAAAATGCGAGATATTTCCTCCGCGCCCGTGAAAAAACAAGAGGGTAGGTTTTTGGGGTTGGGCGGGCAGGTAAACCCCGTTTAGCGGCCCGGCTTGCACGTTTTGAAACGGCAAGTGTAGCGGCCAGCGCTTGCGTTTGGGTTTAAAGACAAAATGTGCGCCCAAGCGGGCCAAACAGAACCACACTCCCAGGGTAATCAACACAGCCAGAATAATCATATCATCTCAAATCAACGGCGAGCAAAACTATCTGTAATTAGTAAATTGCAGTTCTACGCCAAAATCTTTGCCCTTTAAAAGAGCAATTACCGCTTGCAATTCGTCCTTGGATTTAGAAGAAACGCGCAGTTGATCCCCTTGAATAGCGGCCGAAACTTTCAGCTTGGCATCTTTGATGGTTTTAGTGATTTCTTTGGCTTTGTCGGCCGGGATTCCTTGTTGGATTTTCACGGTTTGTTTGGCGTTCCCGCCCAGCGCGGCTTCAATTTTTTGCGGGAGCAAATTTTTGAGTGCAATTCCGCGTTTGGCCATGCGGGTAAAAATAATATCGCGCAAGGTGTTTACTTTGTATTCATCCGCGCTGGCCAGTTTGAGTTCATTATCTTTTTGGTTGAGCTCAATAGATGAGTTGGTGCCCTTAAAATCATAACGGTTGGTGATTTCTTTGTTGGCGGCAGAAACGGCCTCGCTGATCACATTTAAATCTACTTTTGAAACTACGTCAAAGCTATAATCGGCCATAGGATTCCTCCTGCAAATAGTTTATTTTCCCTTATTATACTTTTTTTGTACAATAAGATTAAGGCGGGCGCAATGCCCACCCAATTCTCAAGGAGGGAGTACGTATTGTGCTGGCGGGGAAACCCGCATACTTACTTATGAACATCAAAATTCGTTTAACCGTGATGAACTTCCTGCAGTTTGCCGTATGGGGTGCTTATTTAACGTCCATGGGCATCTTTTTGGCAGGGGTAGGATTTGCCAACAAAATTGGTTGGTTTTATGCCACGCAAGGTTTTGTTTCTTTATTTATGCCGGCGGTAATCGGGATTGTAGCGGATCGCTGGGTACCGGCCCAAAAGATGCTGGGTCTGTGCCATTTATTGGCGGCTTTATTTATGGCGGGGGCCGCGTGGTTTGGGGCACAAACGCACATCAATTTTAATGCTCTATTTGCCTGTTACACCTTAAGTGTGGCTTTTTATATGCCCACTTTGGCACTTTCTAACTCGGTAGCTTATACCGCACTTCGTCAGCAAAATTTGGATACCGTTAAATGCTTCCCTCCGATTCGTGTGTTTGGTACAGTCGGTTTTATTATTGCTATGTGGACGACGAATTTTGCTCATTTTGCCTTTTCCTCTAACCAATGGTACTTCTCGGCGGTGTTGGGAATTGTTTTAGGGCTTTACTGTTTCACGCTCCCAAACTGCCCGACCAGTACCGGCAAGGCGCGTACCTTGGCAGAAGCGTTGGGCCTCAAAGCGTTTGCGCTGTTTAAAGAAAAGAAAATGGCGATTTTCTTTATCTTTTCCATGCTTTTGGGTATGTCTTTACAAATTACCAACGGGTTTGCCGGGCCGTTTATTACGGGGTTTAACTCGTTAACGGGCTATACCGGCTCGTGGGGGGCCAATAACGCAACGGCGCTTATTTCCTTGTCGCAAATTTCCGAAACGCTTTGTATCCTTTTAATTCCGTTCTTCTTAAAACGTTACGGAATTAAGAAAGTGATGCTTATTAGTATGCTGGCCTGGGTGCTGCGCTTTGGTCTTTTAGGCGTAGGGAATCCGTCTACCGCGCTGGGTATTTTAATGCTGATTGCCTCTATGATTATCTACGGGGTGGCATTTGATTTCTTTAACATTTCCGGCTCTTTGTATGTAGACCAGGAAACCGACCCGTCTATCCGTTCTTCGGCGCAGGGTGTATTTATGTTGATGACTAACGGGTTTGGTGCGGCCATCGGTTCGCTGGCGGCCCAAAAAGTGATTAACTGCCTAGTTACCGTACATTTGGACCCGTCCAAAATGGTTAACGGTGTATATCCGGCCAATTTATCACAACTAATCATGAACGGATGGAGTGAGAGCTGGTTTGTATTTGCCGGGTTCTCGCTGGTGGTGGCGATATTGTTTGCGTGGTTGTTTAAATACAAACACGTAGCGCAAAATTAAGTTTGGTTGTAATTAAAAACCCCTCGGTAGAGGGGTTTTTTAATCGCGTCCGGCAGGGTCTTTGCCGTCAATTAAACCTTCTTGCTTTTCGTGCCCGTGCAGCTCGGCTTTTCCCCGCAGTTTGCGGTGGTAGGTAATGGCGTAGCGGTGTACTTCGTCGCGTATTTCCATGAGCAAATTTAAGGCCGGGTCCCCGATAGGAAGTTTAATGCTTTCTTTGGCGCCCGGAATATAAATGCCCTCGTGCGTTTCGGCCAACGCAATAAACGGAATATACATATCCGCCCGTTCGTACGCATTAAGTGCGGCGTGGATTTGGCTTTTGCCGCCGTCTAATAAAATTAAATCGGGGGGAGGGGTGTGGGTGCGCTTGATTTGACGTAGGCGGCGGTAAACACTTTCTTCCATCATGGCAAAATCGCTCCCGCCGCGCGCGGGTAGTTTGGAACGGATTTTAAACCGGCGGTAGTGTTCGTGGTTTTTCTCGCCGTTAATGTAGCAAACCATACAGCCCACGGCTTCACGCCCAAATAAATGCGAATTATCAAACGCTTCAATGTGTGCCGGCAATTTTTTTAGGCCGATTACTTGTGCCAGGCGTTTTAGTTTGTCTGTGTTTTCCATGGCGGTGGTAATGTAATCGTCTTTAAACCGCCCGACGAGCACGCGCTCTTTCATGTGTTCTAGCGCGTGCAAAAAGTTGCGGTAAACGGCGGCTTGTTCGTACTCTAATTTTTGGGAATGCTCTTGCATAAGGGCGGTAAGTGATTCTGTTAAATTGCCAAAGTTGCCGTCTAAAAAATCAGCCATACGCTGTGCGTTAGCGCGGTAATCTTCGTAGGAAATTTTTCCTGCGCACGGGGCTGGGCATTGACCGGTGTGATAATAAATGCAGGTGTTAATTTTAATATCTTTTAGTTTTTTTTGACGTGAAAATTTCCATTTGCAAGGCCGCAACGGGGCGTATTGGCTTTTAAACAAAAAATGAATTAAGTTTTTTATAACGTAGGATTTGGGATACGGCCCGTAGTAGGCGTCCTTGCTGCGTTTGCCTGCTTCGGCGGCACTTTTGCGCACAATTTGCAGACGGGGAAAATCTTCACTTAAACTGAGTTTTAAGTACGGATACGTTTTACCGTCTTTACCTAGCGAATTAAAAAACGGTTGGTATTGCTTGATGAGTTTGTCTTCCAGGACCAGAGCGTCCCGCTCGCTGGCGCAGGTAACGTAGTCTATCTTAGCAATCAGCGGCAGCAAAGAGGGCAGTTTCCATCCGCGTGAATAGAGGTTGGATTTTTGAAAATATTGTTTTACGCGGTCCGCCAATTTTTTGGCTTTGCCAATATACAGAATGGTGCCATCTTTGGCGCGCATAATGTATACGCCGGGCGAATTTGGTAAAATATCAATACGGGCATCCATATAAGTATTGTAACATTTCCTTCACTTAAAAATAATTTCCCAAAGCCGTTACAATAAAGTATAATATATGTAACCGATTTTTAGATAGAGGTATAGTAAAACATGGCAAAATTGAAAACGGGTCGCCACACTAGCGCCCTTAAAGCTCAGCGCCAAGCTGAAAAAAGAAACTCCGCTAACAAAGGCTTAATTAAAAAAGTCCGCGTAGCTACCAAAACGGTAAAGGCCTCGGCCGCTACCAAAGCCAAAACCTTGAAAGAGGATTTGAAAAAGGCGAACGCTTGCATTGATAAAGCCGCCAAGAAAAAAGTAATTCACTGGAAAACGGCTGCCCGCAAGAAATCTCGCTTGGCAAAAGCCGCCAACAAAGCTGCTAAATAAAAAGTTTTGCAGTTCTGAAACACCCCGCTACCAGGCGGGGTGTTTTGCGTTCTAATTAATTTTTGAGCTTGCGGGGGAAACGTAAAAAAACTACAGTACAATACACCAAACTAAAAGGAGGGTACTATGATGTGGGAACAAGAAATTGATATTCATGCCGTGCGCGAAATTCGCGCGCGTACGACGGTGTTTTTCGGCGTGGGGGCTATTAAAAAAATTGACGATATTTGCGCCGATTTAAAAGCCAGAGGTCTTACCAAACTAATTGTTGTAACGGGCAAAGGCGCTTACAAGAAAACAGGGGCGTGGGATTATGTATCCGCGGCTTTCCAAAAACACGGGATGAGCTATGTGCATTACGATAAAGTAACCCCTAACCCCAATACGCACCACGTCAACGAAGCGGCCAAAATGGCCCGCGAATTTGGGGCGCAAGCTATGCTGGCTATCGGCGGCGGCTCTGCCATTGACGCCGGTAAAAGTGTGGCAATCCTCATGAAATATCCCGGTAAAACGGCCGAAGATATTTATGAGTTTAAATTTATCCCGAGTGAGGCCGCTCCCATTATTGCCATTAACCTTACCCATGGGACCGGTTCGGAAGCGAACCAGTTCGCGGTGGTTTCTATTGAGGAAAAAAACTACAAACCGGCGATTGCGTTACCTTGCATTTATCCGCTCTACGCCATTGATGACCCGGCCCTTATGACCGGGCTTAGCGAAGACCAAACACGCTACGTGTCCATTGATGCGGTTAACCACGTGGTAGAGGCGGCTACTACCAAAACTACCTCGCCCTATGCGGTAGATTTGGCAATCGCGGTGACGTGGCTAGTTTATAAATACTTGCCCTTGGCTTTAAAGGACCCCAAAAACTTGGAAGCGCGCTACTTCCTGGCGTATGCGGCCTTAATTGCGGGGCTTAGTTTTGATAATGGGCTCTTGCACTATACGCACGCGCTGGAGCACCCGCTTTCCGGTGTGAACCCCAACTTGACGCACGGCTTGGGTTTAGCGATGTTGCTTCCGGCGGTTATCAAAAATATCTACAGAGCCAAACCTAAGACGCTCGCCAGTGTGCTGAGGCCCATGGTGCCCGGCTTAAAAGGCAATGTGGACGAGGCCGACCTTGCGGCTCACGGAATAGAGAAGTGGTTGTTTAGCGTGGGGGCCACGCACAAGCTGCAAGATGAGGGTTTTACCGCCGCGGACGTGGATAAATTGGTAGAGTTGGCATTTGATACGCCGTCGTTGGGCGGGCTATTGTCTATCGCACCCACGAAGGCGGATGAAGATACGGTGAGAGCTATTTATACCGAATCACTAACGTCGTATAGTAAATAGTTTGTAAAGAAGTTTATCCCCAAAGAGATAAAACTCTTTGGGAATTTTTGCGTTTATTTGCTATACTGGACATATAGTAGGGGGAAGAGAAATCATTATGGCTGACAAGTCTTTAGTTTGTGTTTTAGTTGGAAGCGGAGCCGGAATGTTTGCGCTGGGCGCGTGGGGGTTTTGGTCGGATAGAAAATTTTTCAAAAACGCTATCATTGTTCCGGGTACTATTACGGGATATAGGGAAAACTTTAGAGGAGGTGATAGCGATTGTACAATGTATACTAAAATTGCTACTTTTGAGTTTGACGGCCAAAAACGGGAAGTTGTTGATATGCGGCACTCATCTTCTTATAAACCCACAATCGGTAGCCCTTGCCAAATTGGCGTGAACCCAAATGATATTAACGAAGCGCGTATTTATTCTAAAACGAATCTACTGTTTTATTGGATATTTATCTTAGTAGGTTTACTGATGATTGTACTAGGAATCGCAGTTTTTATGGGCGAGCTCCCATAATTTTTACCGGGCCCCTTTTACGTGTTCAAAAAAATGTTGTACGCGTGTGTCACACTGCACGTCACTCGTCAAAATCGGGCGTTTTAAATGCACGCCCGCCAACGTGCGGCAACGGCTAAGTGCCACATAGGTTTGCCCGGTGGCAAACGCACCGCGGCCCATATCCAAGTAAATGTTATCAAACGTAAGCCCCTGCGATTTATGCACGGTAATGGCCCACGCTAATTTGAGGGGATACTGCTTGAAAAATCCCTTTACTTGTGGGGTCAGCTTTTGGGTAAGCGGGTTGAGTTCGTAGCGCACTTCTTCCCATACGTAAGGTTTTACGTCGTAAATTGTACCTTTGAGTTCCACTTGGATAAAGTCCGGCCCTAAATCGTGCACCGTTCCTATATCGCCGTTCACCCAGTTATCGTCATTAACCAACATCATAATTTTGGCCCCTTTTTTAAGGTGTAGTTCTTTGTCGGCCGGCGGAGTTTTGGTAAAAGTTTCGTCGGCGGTGGCCGGGTAAATATATTCCGTGCCGGATAGTTTGGAAAGTTGGCTGCGGTTACGCCATTGGGCACTTTGGTTAGTAGTGGCTAACAAAATAGAGTTCTCAAGCACGTCGGGTGTTTCTTGCGAAACGTGCTGATTAAGGGCACTATCTAACTGAGGTTGAGAGATGTTTCCCTCGCGGATTAGATTAAGCAGGTGGGCATAATCGCGGTCGGCCCCTTGGCGGAAAATACGTTTTAACTCAAATACCTCAAGCGGCAGTTCCTTAAGCACGTGGGCCTCAAAAAAATACGGACTGCTATAGCGCGCATTAAAATAATTAAAAAGGCCGCTTTGTTCGTTTTCTTCTACGGGGGGGAGTTGGTACAAGTCCCCAAATAAAATAAGTTGCTTGCCCCCAAAGGGTTCTTCGCACCGGGTGGAAATACGCAACATATGGTCCATGGCATCTAAAAGGTCCGCGCGGAGCATAGAAGCTTCGTCCACAATGAGCGTATCAAAACTTTCTACCAGTTTGCGCGGAAGTTTGCGTAGTGCAGAACGGTCCAACAAATTGCCCGGTTTTAGACGGAAAAACGAATGTACCGTTTGGCCACGCACGTTAATGGCGGCTAACCCTGTGGTGGCTAAGACTACCACATTTTGTGCGGTGTGCTTTGCAAAATATTTGAGCAAAGTGGTTTTGCCTGTACCGGCGCGGCCCGTTATAAAAATGAGCGGTTTTATAAAGGGTTTGCTTTCCAAAAGCTGGAGTGCATCTTTAAATTCGTCCGTTAAAATAATATCGGCAGACATAAACTATTTGAGTAGCGTGAGCACAATGCCTTTTAGGGCAGTTTTGGGGTCTAAACTGGCACCGGATTTAAAGCCGGCGTCCGTTTCAATGATTTTGTTAAGTGCCAACATAAAATTTTTGGACGGAGGAAAATTGCGCGCATTTTGTACCAGGCGCGATTCCCAAAACATAAGGCCCGCGGCGTGCAAAATGTCGGCCTGTGCCATGCCGGCCTCACTAAAGCGTTTGATGCGGGCCATTTTTAAAATGGGGTAAGTCATTTTAGCAAGTACCGCAACCGGTTCTTCACCACCGTCAATAAGTTTGTCAATTTGCGCCAGCGCACGGCCTTTGCTACACGCGGTAAGCGCGTTGGAAAGCTCAAAGGGGTTCTCGTCTTTTTTAAAACCGATGCAAGCTAAAACGTCTTGTGCGGTAATGGTTTTATCTTCGCGGTTGGCGGTGAATAAGGAAAGTTTTTCTACTTCGTTTGCTAAGGCCTGTAAATCACTACCGACGGACTCGCAAAGCAAATCAACGGCCTCAAAACTGGGTTTTAAACCTTGGGCGGACATATACTGGCGTGTCCAGGTGGCTAGGTCGTCTGCTTTGAGTTCATCAAAATTCACTACGCGGCCCGTTTCGCTACACGCATCTGCCAGGGTCTTATCGGTTTTTAATTTTTTGGAATCATGATGCGTAAGCACCAGCGTGGTGGTGGGGAGTGGGTTTTGCGCGTATTTGATGAGGGCAAGCTGCTCTTTGGAACCTTTACGCAGTTTGTCCACCCCGTTAATAATAATGAGCCGCACGTTGGAAAATACAGGGGCGGTGTTGGCCTGGGACAGGGCCTCGCTTATATCTTGCGATGTTGGCTCTGCCTTAAAAAAATTAAAATCGTCCGGGTTTAATAAGTTGCGCAGTTGCTTAATAACCTGGGCTTTGCGGTAAAGGTCTTCCCCCGTTAGTAAATAGACGGGGGCGGTAGTGCCTTTGGCAAGCTCGGTATTTAATTTGTCTGCGCTGATTTTGGGCATTAAATCGGCTCGGTAATGGTGGTATATTCCGGGTTGTTCATTACTTTTTTCTTGTTTTCACTACGTACGGAACCAAACCCTTCTACCGTGCGTATAACAATATCTTTGGAAAGTTTTTCAAAAATAATGTCGCGCGCTTGTTGTTCGGTCATACCGCCGGGCAATGTGCTGGCGGCGTATACTTGCGTTCCTAAGAAAGCAGGTTCGCGCCATACCGGAGTGTTGGTGGTGGCATCCATAAATACTACGTCTAGCCAAATTTCCATTTTGTATACGGTGGGGATGAGTTGGCTGTCGTACTGAATCGGCATATTTAAGTAGCGCGAAATGGTGGTAACCACCACGCCTTGGGCGCCGTCGTTTTCGGCTACAATTTGGTACATGCCGTTACGCAGGAAGGAATCATAGAGTTCGTTATAGAATTTATCCTCTAGCGCAAACACTTCGGTGCGGTTTAAAATGGGGCGCACCGCAATTTTTTTGATGTGCTGGGGCATAATTTGTGCTTGCGGCGTATAAACGGCATTTCCGCCGGCACAGGCGGCTAAACACAAACAAACACTTAGCAAAAGACCGAGTTTTTTCATGTTGCTTCTCCTATTTTTTAGGCGCAGCCACAATGCTGACCATGCGGCCCGGCACCACGATTACTTTTTTAATTTCCAGTTCTTTTAAGTAACTTTGTACTTTGGTAAGCGCAAGGGCTTTTTGTTCAATTTCTTCGCGCGCGGCATTGCGGGAAACGACTAACCGTTCGCGCACTTTGCCGTTAATTTGCACGCCCATATCTACGCTGTCATCCTGCAGCAGTGCGGTGTTGGCTTGCGGCCAAGCGGTGTTGAGTACAAAATCCGCGTACCCTTTTTCTTGCCAAATTTCTTCGGTAAGGTGAGGGGCAAAGGGGTGTAACAGTTGGATAAATTTTTGAAACGTATCCTCGGTTACGGTGGGCAATTTGCTTAAGTCGTTAAACAATACCATGAGCGCAGAAATAGCCGTATTAAAGCGCAAGTTTTCAATATCGTCGCCTACTTTGGCAATGGTTTGATTGAGCAAAATAGCACTCTTTTTGGGCTCTGTTTGCGTGGAAAATTGTACGGTTTCGCTCCACGCATAAATGCGTTTTAAGAAGCGGTTAATGCCTTCAATGCCTTTCATATCCCAAGGTTTTTGGGCGTCAAACGGGCCCATAAACATTTCGTACATGCGGAAAGCATCGGCTCCGTATTCATTTAAAATATCGTCGGGGTTGATGACGTTTTTTTTGGATTTGCTCATCTTTTCCACCATAGAGGTTAGTTCCTCGCCGGTAGTTTTTAAGAAGGCTTTGCCGTCTTTAAAATCAATTTCGTCATAGCCGTGGTAGTTACCCATTTTATCCCGGTAGGAAAATGCCAAAATCATGCCCTGGTGGCGCAATTTTTGGAACGGTTCCGGGTGGGAAAGTACGCCCAAGTCATAAAGCACATGGTGCCAAAAACGCGCATAGAGTAAGTGCAAAACGGCGTGTTCGGCCCCGCCGATGTAACAATCCACCGGGCCCCAAGCTTTTTCCAAAGCCGGGTCCACCAGGGCTTTGTCGTTATGCGGGTCCATATAGCGCAGGTAGTACCAGCACGAACCGGCCCATTGGGGCATGGTGTTAGTTTCGCGTTTAGCCGGGCCGCCGCATTTGGGACAAGTGGTGTTTACCCAGTCCGTAACGGTGGCAAGGGGGGATTCTCCAGTGCCGGACGGCTCAAATTTTTCTACTTCGGGCAGCCGCAAAGGAAGCGCACTTTCCGCTAGCGGCACGACGCCGCATTTGTCACAATGGACTATCGGGATCGGTTCGCCCCAGTAGCGTTGGCGGGCAAACACCCAGTCGCGCAGTTTGTAGGTGGTTTTGGCATTGCCACAGTGGTGCTCGGTGAGCCATTTAATCATGGCGGCTTTAGATTCTTTGACGTGTAAACCGTTTAAAAAGCCGGAGTTGACCAGTTCGCCGTCGCCGGTAAACGCTTCTTTTTCTACACCTTGCTCACTTTTGATAACTTCAATGATTTTTAAACCAAATTTTTTGGCAAAGGCGTAGTCGCGCTCGTCGTGCGCGGGGACGGCCATAATGGCGCCGGTGCCGTATCCCATAAGCACGTAGTCGCTGGTCCAGACGGGGATTTTGGCTCCGTTGACCGGGTTAATAGCATAACAACCGGTAAATACGCCGGTTTTTTCTTTGTTAAGTTCGCCGCGTTCTAAGTCGCTCTTTTTGGCGGCTTCTTTTTGATAAGCGGTGACGGCGGCTTTTTGCTCGGCCGAGACGATTTTTTCCAAAATAGGGTGTTCCGGCGAGACCACCATGTAGGTGGCTCCGAAAAGCGTATCGGGCCGGGTAGTAAAGACGGTTAAGGTGTCGTCAAAGCCGTCTAATTTAAAAACGACGTTGGCCCCTTGTGATTTGCCAATCCAGTTGCGCTGCATGGTGAGCGTGCTTTCCGGCCAGTCTAATTTATCTAGCCCTTCCAGCAATTTTTCGGCATAATCGGTAATTTTTAAAATCCATTGGCGTAGTGCTTTACGTTCAATTTCGTGCCCGCAGCGTTCGCATTTGCCGTTAAAAACCTCTTCGTTAGCAAGCCCGGTTTTGCAAGAGGGGCACCAGTTTATCGGTACGGTAGATTCATAAGCCAACCCTTTTTTGAACAGTTGCAGAAAAATCCATTGGGTCCATTTGTAATAGTTGGGGTCAGTCGTGTCCACCTCGCGCGACCAGTCGTACGCCATGCCGATAGATTTAATTTGGCGGCGGAAGTTATCAATATTTTTTTGGGTAGTAATACGTGGATGTACGCCGGTGGCAATGGCATAGTTTTCGGCAGGTAAGCCGAAAGCGTCCCACCCCATGGGGTGCAATACGCTATACCCGTTCATACGTTTATAACGGGTTAAAATGTCCGAAGCGGTGTAGCCTTCCGGGTGGCCGACGTGCAAGCCGGCTCCCGACGGGTAGGGAAACATATCTAAGCAATAGAATTTTTTTGCGCCGGGCAGACGCGGGCTGGCAAAAAGGTTGGCTTCTTCCCAGCGGGCTTGTTGTTTTTTGTCAATTTCAGGAAACGATTTCATATTACTTGTATTGTACAAAATTTGGTGCGGGAGGGGAAAATGCGGATATATATTTTTACAGAACGGAAATTTCTAACTAATTTGGCGAAGTTCTAGGCGCAAAGGGGCGCAGTATACTGTCGGGACGGGCGCGGTAGCGCCGAGGTATTCAAGCCCCTGAGCAACAACGAAATGCGCCAAATTAGGACGAAATTAACTGTGCGGGTGGAATTTTTTGTGCTTTTCTTTGAGGTCTTGCACGTCTAAATGCGTATAAATTTGCGTAGTGGCCAGGTCCGCGTGGCCCAGCATTTCTTGCAAACTGCGTAGATCAGCCCCGCCTTGCAAAAGGTGGCTGGCAAAGGTATGGCGGAACAAATGTGGGTGCAAAGGGGTGGATATATTGGCTTTGCGGCCCAATGCCGCTAACGCTTGCCATACCGCTACGCGGCTAAGTTTAGTACCGCGGTTATTTAAAAAGAGTTCGCTGGCTACCTCGTGCCCGGCAAAGCGGACCTCGCGCGCGTCTAAATAATTTTTGATGCGTGCGCATACCTCGTGATGTAGGGGAACAAAGCGTTGTTTGCTCCCTTTGCCAAATGCTAGGACCCAACCTTCTTGGAGGTTCACGTTTTCCAGGCGCAGGTTTATCAGTTCACTTACGCGCAACCCGGCGGCGTAGAGTAAGTCAATCATAGTAAGCGTGCGGATGTCTTCAAATTTTTCAGCAGGGTAAGAGAGTAAACGTTCCATTTCCTCATGCGAGAGTTGCTGCGGGATTTTTTGCGTGCGTTTGGCTGCCTTTAAAAAACGGGTGGGGTCCTCTTGGATGTGGTCTTCAATAAGCAAAAATTTGTAAAAACATTTTATGGCCTCTAATTTGCGAAATACACTGGCGGGGGCCAAGTGTTCAATTTCGCGCAGTTGGGTGTGGTACTGGTCTAAAAATTCCGGACCGATTTTAAGCGGGTCCTTTTCGGCGGCTTCGCAATATTCCAAAAAACTTTCCACGTCGCTACCGTAGGCGTCAATGGTATTTTGGGAGAGTTGGCGCTCAAAGGACATATGGCTTTTAAAGTCATCTAACAAGTAAGAATCCATACACCTATTATATAACATAAACAACAGGCGCCAACAAAAAAGACACTTTTTGCGGGGGGTTGTTTATTGATTGAAAAAGTCGTTTCCCCTTTATATACCTTATTACAAAACTTGACTTGTTTTTTTTTTTTGCTACGATTAACACATATTCCAGCCCGGAGAAAATAAAATGAAAAGTAGCAAGCCTAAAATGCGTTGTATCAAGGGTTTCACCCTTATTGAATTATTGGTGGTGGTATTAATTGTTGGCGTGCTGGCGGCGGTGGCAGTGCCGCAGTACAAAAAAGCAGTACTCAAAAGCCAGTGGACCGAGATGTTGCAAATAGAACGTGCTGTTTCTCGTGCGCAAGAACTGTATTATTTGGGTAATGACAGATATGCTTCTAACTGGGACGAATTGGGGGTTATGGAGTATCCGCGAGAAGGTCAATACAAGAGAATTCATAGTGAATTTACTGGTGGTTTTCACGTGGAAAAGGGAACCCCTTATTTTGAAATAGCTCGCAGAGAGGGCGTAGGTGATTACAAAGATATAAGCTTACTTACTTTTTATCATAGCGGGCCTCCCAGGCGAGTAGTACGGCAATGCCGCAAGCTAACGGGATCGGGAAAAAAACCATACGAAAATTGGCAAAGTTTATGTAAAGATTTACTGGGGCCTAATGCAACTGTTGGCAATACTCAAGTACAGATTATAGAGTACAAATAAGGGTGGTTGTGGAATAAAAAACACCCCCGCTTTTAAGCGGGGGTGTTTAGGTGGGTAAGTGTTATTTAGTTACTTTGGTTTTTTTAGCGGGAGTTTCTTCTTCCGCTTTTTTGCCGTTGTAGTGAATCCCTAAGTATTTCACGTACAACTTGTCTTCAATTTCATCGGCCAGTTGCGGGTTGTCTTTTAAATACTGGCGGGCATTCTCGGCACCTTGGCCCAGTTTTTCGTCCCCGTACAGGAACCAACTGCCGCTTTTTTCCAGTAAGCCGGCCTCTACACCTTTATCCAAAATGCACGCTTCGCGGCTGATACCTTGGCCTAAAATCATGGTAAATTCGGCCTGGCGGTAGGGCGGGGCTACTTTGTTTTTGGTTACTTTGGCGCGTACGCGGGTGCCGATGACTTCGTCGCCTTTTTTGAGGTTTTCAATGCGGCGCACATCAATACGTACTGACGAGTAAAACTTTAAGGCCAAGCCGCCGGGGGTTGTTTCCGGGTTGCCAAACATCACGCCGATTTTTTGGCGTAGCTGGTTAATAAAAATAATGCTCGTTTTTGTTTTATTTAAAATGCTGGTTAGTTTGCGCAGGGCTTGGCTCATCAGGCGTGCTTGCAAACCAACGTGCGAGTCGCCCATTTCGCCTTCAATTTCCGCTTGCGGCACCAGGGCGGCTACGGAGTCAATGATAATTAAATCAATCGCGCCGGAGCGGACTAATTTCTCGGCAATTTCCAGGGCTTGTTCGCCGGAATCGGGCTGCGAAACTAAAAGTTCGTCCACATTTACGCCCAAATGTTCGGCATATACCGGGTCCAACGCGTGCTCGGCATCAATAAAAGCCACCGTTCCGCCCATTTTTTGGGTTTGAGCGGCTACGTGTAAAGACAGGGTTGTTTTACCGCCGGCCTCGGGCCCGTAAATTTCAATGACGCGCCCGCGGGGCAAACCGCCTACGCCCAGGGCCAAATCTAAGGACAAGGCACCGGTGGGGATGGCTTCTACTTTGGTTACGCTACCGCCACCTAATTTGCAAATGGCTTCTTTGCCAAAAGCTTTTTCAATTTGACCTAAGGCCAGGTCCAATGCTTTTTGTTTGTTTGCATCCATATAAAAAATTCCTCCTAAGTAGTTAGCGTTTTCTTTTTTCCTGCTGCCGCAACGGCAAACGTAAGTTTGTGGGTGTCTTTATCCAAATCTACTTTGATATGGCTGCCTGCTTTGGGGCGGTTGACCAAAATAAACTCAGCAAGCGGGTCCTCTAATTCCCGCTGAATTGTACGCAGCAAAGGCCGCGCACCAAATTTGGCGTCAAAGCCGTTATCGGCCAAAAAGCCCTTGGCGGCTTCCGTAAGTTTTAAGCTCAGTTGACGATCGGCCAGTTTATAGTCCACTTTTTTGAGGGCTACGTCTAAAATGGCACCGATATTTTCGCGCGAGAGCGAGTGAAAGACTACAATTTCATCAATACGGTTGATAAACTCGGGATTAAACGTCTTTTTGACTTCGTCCATGACGCTTTGGCGCATGTCTTTATATTCTTGCTCTTCGCTTTGCTCAGCGGCAAAACCGAGGGAATTGCCTTTGTTGGTAATCTCACGAGCGCCGACGTTAGAAGTCATAATGACCACACAGTTTTTAAAGCTTACTTTGTGGCCCAAATTATCGCTAAGGGCGCCTTCGTCAAGCACTTGGAGTAAAATGTTGTAAATGTCCGGGTGTGCTTTTTCCAACTCATCTAGCACCACTACACTATAGGGGCGGCGGCGAACGGCTTCGGTTAATTGCCCGCCTTCTTCATATCCCACATAGCCGGGCGGCGCCCCGATTAAACGGGAAACCGCAAATTTTTCCATATATTCCGACATATCCAAGCGGATCATGGCGTCTTCGTCCCCAAAAAGGAAGGAAGCCAAACATTTGGCGAGCTCGGTTTTTCCTACCCCGGTGGGGCCTAAGAACAAGAATCCGCCAATCGGCCGGTGCGGGTTGCCCAGGCCGGTACGGTTGCGCCGGATGGCTTGCGAGACGGCTTTAACGGCATCGTCTTGGCCGATAATGCGTTTGTGGAGGTGTTCCTCCATGTGTAAAATTTTATCTGTTTCGCTTTGGGTTAGGCGCGTAACGGGAATCCCCGTCCATTTAGAAGCCACCAAAGCAATATCCTCTTCGGTTACTTTGGGGGTCTTTTTGCCGTGTGAAGCTTGCCATTTTTGTTTAAGGTGGTCAATATAATCACGCAGGCGCGCTTCGGCTTCTTTAATTTGAGCTGCTTTTACAAAATCTTTTTTAGCAAGGAGTTCTTCCTTTTCACTAATTACTTGTGCCAGTTCGGCTTGTTTTTGTTTGATTTCCGGCGGCAAAATGGCGTTTTTAAGGCGTGCGCGGGCCCCGGCTTCGTCAAACAGGTCTAGGGCTTTGTCGGGCATGGCGCGGTCGGTAATATAGCGGTCGGCAATGGTGGCGGCGGCGCGTACGGCTCCGTCCGTGTAGGACACGTGGTGGTGTTCTTCGTATTTGGGACGGATTCCTTGTAAAATGGTAATGGTTTGGTCCACGTCCGGCGGGTCCGCCACGACGGGTTGAAAGCGGCGTTCCAACGCAGTATCGGCCTCAATATATTTGCGGTATTCGTCAAAGGTGGTGGCGCCGATGCATTGTACTTCTCCGCGCGCAAGAGCGGGTTTTAACATATTGGAAGCATCAATGGACCCTTCTGCGGCCCCGGCCCCGATAATGGTGTGTAGTTCGTCAATAAAGACAATGGCGTTTTGGGCGGCGGATAATTCGTCAATGATATTTTTAAGACGTTGTTCAAATTCCCCGCGGTACTTTGTACCGGCAACTACAGAAGCCAAATCTAAAGCTAAAAGACGCTTTTCGGCCAGTACGTCGCTAATTTCGCCTTTTGCCATTTTTTGCGCTAGCCCTTCTACGATAGAAGTCTTACCCACGCCCGGCTCGCCGATTAAAACAGGGTTGTTTTTGGTGCGGCGGGCTAAAATTTGTACGATGCGTTCAATTTCGTTATCACGCCCGATAACCGGGTCTAATTGGCCTTTGGCGGCCAGTGCGGTTAAATCGCGCGTATATTCATCTAGGGTAGGGGTTTTGGTTTCCTTTTGAGCACGCGGTGCGGGGCGTTGGCTGGGGGTTTCCGCTTCGTCACTTGGTTGGGGGCGGAAAACATCCGGCGTTTTTTCTTCGTCGGTGGCTTTCCCTTCGCCTACAAAATTGACAACGGTTTCGCGCACTAAAGGTAAATTGAGCCCCAGGTTAGATAAAATTTTGCCGGCCATGCCTTCTTCTTCGCGGATTAGGCCCAGCAAAATGTGTTCGGTACCGATATATTCGGAATTTAACAGTTGGGATTCTTCGACGGAAAATTCCAATACTTTTTTGGCACGGGGAGTAAACGGAATTTCTCCCAAGAGCATAATAGTGTCGCCGATTCCAACCATTTTTTCAATTTCTAAGCGCACCTTGCGAAACGTAACTCCCAGCGTAGTGAGAATTTTGTTGGACATAGTGCCCTCTAGGGCGCACAACCCCAGTAAAATGTGTTCGGTGCCTACATAATCGTGATTTAAGCGTTTGGCTTCTTCTTGCGCAATTAAGATAATTTTTTGCGCATTTTCGGTAAATCGTTTGGCCATAAGAAAAGAAAACCTCTGTGTAAAATGAATTACCTTAATTATATCAAAAATTCTTGTCCCTTGCTCAGCGTGTTTGGTGGGGCGGTTTAAGGTCTAATTTGCTATAATAAGAAAGAGGTTTTTATGGAACAAGCGCAAGAACGTGCCCGTAACATTAAACTTATTTTAACCGACGTTGACGGCATTTTAACGGACGGAAAAGTTAATTTTTTCCTCACCCAAGACGGTAAAATAGAGGAAATTAAATCTTTTAATACCCAAGACGGTATTGCCGCCATGCTATGCCATAGCGCGGGAATTAAACTGGGGATTATTACCGGCCGACGCCATGCTACCACCGTGGAACGTGCCAAAAATTTGGGCTTTACCTATATGTATCAAGGGTTTTTAACCAAAATCGGCCCGTTGGAAGATGTGCTGGAAAAAGAGGGAATTTCTGCCCAAGAAGTTTGCTACATCGGGGACGATATTACCGATTTGCCCTTACTAAATGAAGTGGGTTTGGCGGCTACCGTTCCTAATGCGGTAGATGTGGTAAAAGGCCATTGCCACTACGTAACCAAACGCGTGGGGGGGGATGGCGCGTTTCGGGAAATTGTTGATTTTATTTTAGAGGCCCAAGGCAAGTTGGCCCCCATTTTAGAACAAGTGCAAGCCAGCGCCTGGGTACATGGGGATAAGCCGGAAATGGAAATTATCACCTCTCAAGAAGGACTTAAATAGACGTATGAAAGGAAAATTTATTGTTTTAGAAGGGCCGGACCGCTGCGGAAAATCCACACAAGCTAAAATGTTGTTAAACACGCTTTTAGAGCACGGAAAAGATGTGCTATTAACACGTGAACCCGGTGGTACGGAAACGGCAGAAAAAATTCGTCAAATTGTGCTGGAGCCGGGGCTGGATGTGCGCCCGATGGCAGAGCTTTTTCTGTACGAGGCATCCCGCGCGCAACACACGCAAGAAAAGATTTTGCCTGCTTTGGAATCCGGGAAAATTGTAATTTGTGAACGTTACACCATGTCCACTTGCGCGTATCAAGGCTATGGGCGCAATATTGACCTTAAAATGATTGACACCCTTAATAAAATTGCCACGCTAGGGTTAGTGCCGGATTTAACACTGGTGTTTTTAATGTCGGACAAATATTTTACGCAACGCGGCGAATATTTGTATTCGGACCGGTTGGAAAAAGAAGATATCTCGTTCCGTCAAAAAATGCGTCAGGGATATTTGGAACTTACCAAAAAAACAAAAAATGCCTATTTAATTGACGCAGATAAAAATATAGATGTTATTCAGGCCGAAGTAGTAGAGCTGCTACATAAGCACAAAATTATAGACTGATGTTTAGCGATATTTTAGGGCAAGAAAAAGCCGTTCATTATTTAAAAAAATTGGTATGCCAAAACCGCGTGCCGGGGGCGTTGCTCTTTTGCGGCCCGGACGGAGTAGGAAAGCGCAAAACCGCACTTGAATTTGCAAAAGCGCTAAATTGCGAAGATATTTTTGCTCGTCAAAATGGGGAAGCGTGTGGGGGCTGTGCTAGCTGCCAAGCTATTGAAAAGGGAACTCACCCGGACGTAACGCTGGTAGATTTTGTATACCAGGCACGGCTAAATCTTAAAAATAATACCGACGAAGAAGAGCTGGAAAAAGAAGTTGCCAAACAACAACATTTAAGTGTGGATACTGTGCGTGAGGTAACGGCTAAATCTCAACAAAAAGCAGTTGGTTCCGGTTGGAAGGTGCTAATAGTAGACCAAGCCCAAACCATGCAGCGTGAAGCCGCTAACGCGCTACTTAAATTTATTGAAGAACCCCCAGCCAAAACGGTGTGGATTTTAATTACCAATAAACGGGCAGCCATGCTCGGTACGATTTTATCGCGTTGTCAACCTCTGTTATTTGCCCCGTTAGCGCATACCCAAGTGGCGCAACTTTTGCAAACCTGTGCCCCGGACGTGACAGATCCGCAACGGGCAGCCCGTTACGGCGGGGGAAGTATTTCGGGTGCTTTGCGCGCCGCGGAAGCGTTGGAACTTTTGGAAGAGGGCAATTTCGGTACAGTTACGGGGCCGGCCCAAGTGGCAGCGGGGTTATCCCGCACCGCAGCTACGGCGCGTAAAGAAGCTCAAGCGGTGCTAGATGTGCTGGTGGAGGCACTACACGAAAAATGGAGTGTATGCACGGAACAAGAGCGCACTACGTTGCAAAACACGCTACATAAATTTGAAGATTATAAACGCAGTATTGGGCGTAACGTGTCGCCTGCGCTGGTGTTAGAAACGGCGCTTATGTCGTTAGACGGTTTAGATTTAAAAATTTAAGAGGGAATTATGAGCAAACTAAAGTATATTACCACTCCTATTTATTACGTAAATTCGGTACCGCACTTGGGGCACGCTTATACCACTATTGCGTGTGATGTGTTGGCGCGGCATTACCGCCAAAAAGGAGTGGACGTGCGCTTTTTAACCGGAACGGATGAACACGGCGCTAACATTGAAAAATCCGCCGTCGCTAAAGGGGTTACCCCCAAAGCATGGACGGATGAAGTGTCTGCCAAGTACCGCGCGTTGTGGAAAACGCTTAACATTTCTTACGATGCTTTTATCCGCACCACCGACCCCGCGCTCGAGCATGTAGTGCAAGCTATTTTTGAAAAATTGCTCAAAAGCGGCGATATTTATTTGGGTTCTTACTCCGGCAAGTATTGTGTTTCGTGCGAGCAATATTATGATGAGAGCGAAATGCTGGAAGGTGGCATTTGCCCGGTGCATAAAAAACCGTTGACCGAGGTGCACGAAGAAACCTATTTCTTTAAACTTTCCCGCTACGAAAAACCCCTCTTAAAATATTACGAAGAACACCCGGAGTTTTTGTCGCCCAAATATCGCGCCAACGAAATCATCAACTTTGTAAAAGGCGGGCTTCGGGATTTGTCCGTTACGCGCACCAAAGTAAAATGGGGCGTGCCCGTAAAAAGCAACCCCGCTCACACCATTTATGTATGGTTTGATGCACTGATTAATTACATTTCCGCGGCCGGAGCTGGCATATTCTTGTGCGACGAAGATAAGGCCGAACACGAAGAAAAATTGGCGTTAATTAAAGCCGAAAAATTTGAAGATTTATGGCCGGCCGATTTACACATGGTGGGCAAAGAGATTTTCCGTTTCCATACGGTTATTTGGCCTGCGGTGTTAATGGCGTTGGGACTCCCGCTACCTAAAAAAGTGTTTGCCCACGGGTGGTGGACAGTGGAAGGGGAAAAGATGTCTAAAACGTTGGGAAATGTGATTGACCCTGCCGAACTGGGTGCCAAGTATGGAGTGGACCCGGTACGCGCGTTTCTGTTCCGCGAAGTTCCCTTCGGGCAAGACGGCGATTTTTCCATGACCAGTTTTAAAAACCGTTACAACGCCGACTTGGCCAATAATATCGGCAATTTGCTTTCGCGCACGCTGAATATGTTAGCCAAACAACAACCGGAAATCCCGGCGGAAATTGTGTTGTCTGCCGACGCGGCGCAAAAAATTACGGATACGCAAACGGCGATTGACCGTGCGTATGAGGATTTGGCCTTTGATAAAGTGCTGGAACTGATTTATGGCTACTCGGCTGATTTAAATAAAAAAGTGGCTGACACCAAACCTTGGGAAATGGCTAAAACCGACCCCGAGGGTGCCAAAAAAATCCTCTTGGAACTGATTGCTTGCCAACGTGAAACGGCCAAATGGATTACACCTTTTATGCCGACGGTAGGGGCGGAAATGGGCAAACGTTTAGCGGCGGGGCCGATAGAAAAGTACGCGCCCTTGTTTCCAAGAATTGCAGAAAAATAAGTATGCGAGATTTTTTGATATTAGTAGCGGCATTGTCTCCTCTTGCAGGTGCTTTTGTGAGAATTAAACATCCAATTTTAGGGTGGGTGTTGATAGCCACGATGCCTTGTTTATTATTGTTAATTATTTTATTTGATAAATGGAAAGAATCCAAAAATCTAACACCAAAAGATCCAACAGATGAAGAATATTATGCGGTAGCAGATGATTTTCTATCGTACAAAGAAGGAACTGAAAAGATCTATTTTTCAAAACATCCTGAAAAAGCGCGCAAAGTATTTCAATCTTCACTACGCTTATTAGAACTTATGGAGCAACGCAACGAAGTGCCAATGTTGGAAGAATTATATTGGGTGGGAATGATGTACGAAGAAGGATTTGGGGGGACCCCCGATTTAAAAAAAGCCGGCAGTTACTATGAAGCTGCTCTTCAAGCGGATACTTGTTTTAGGGGAGATTTGGAAAAACGGCGCGAAGAAGTTTTGCGTCGATTATCCAATTTAAAGCGAACAAACTAAAAATTCTTTTACTTGTAAAAACGCACGCCCCCGATGGGAAACGGCGTTTTTTTCATCTGTAGTGAGCTGAGCAAAACATTTATGGAGTTCATCTACTACAAAAATCGGGTCGTACCCAAAGCCGTTTTGGCCGTGGTAACCTGTAGCAATATGTCCGGTACAGATTCCTTCAAAAAGGTGCGTTTTCCCATCGGGCCAGGCTAAACACGCTACGGTGCGAAACCGGGCGGTGCGTTTTGGAACAGGTACCCCTTGCAAAGCGTGCAAAAGTTTTTGATTGTTCGCTTGATGGTCGCAAGTGTCCCCCGCATAACGTGCGGTGTGTACACCTGGGGCACCGTGTAAAAAATCTACTTCCAAGCCGGTATCGTCCGACAAAGTCATAAGTCCGCTTTGTTTGGCCGCATAGACGGCTTTTAATTGGGCGTTTTCTTCCAGGGTAGAGCCCGTTTCTTCGGGCAAAGAAATATTAAAATCGGCTAAACTTTTATACTCAACTTTTTCGCCGCTAGGTAAAAAGGCGGGCAATAAGCGGCTTAGTTCACTAAGTTTGTGCTTATTGCCCGTTGCAATTAAAACTTGCATGGATTAACGCGCCCCGGGGCGGATGTAGTCTTCCGCGTGAGAACGAGCTTGCGTTGCTACTTGATCCGGCTCGCGCATGGCAGCGGCTTCGTCAATCATATTTAAAGCCACCCAGTAAGATTTGAACATATCTTCTTCGCTGAGCCACTCGGTAAAGTTATGCGCGTTTTGCTGGCCTGTGAAGATAGTGTAAGCGCCTCTTCCTAATTTTAACATGAGCATACTAGCCGTTGTGCCGTCGCGTTCGGTTTTGAAAGTAGGAGTTACGCCCGCGCGTTCACAGGCACGTTGGGCCAAAGCGCCCGCTTTGGGGTGAATATTTTCCGCTACATTTTGATATTGTTTAAAAACTTGGCGTTCAATTTGAACATCATATTTTTTTGCAATACTATCCGCTTTTTGCTGGGCGTAATCTTTCCAAGCATCAATTTCACTTTGCTTAAAGGAACGCAAGCGGAAGTCTAATTCGGCCTCACTCATTTTGCCGTCCACCATATTCATATGGTGTAATTCGGCGTATCCTTGGGTGCCGGTGCTGTTGTTGGGTAACCACTCTTCTTTGGCGCAAATGGCACCTAGTTCACAGGCTGGTTTCCACGCATTGCGGTAACCGTTTTCGGCTGCGTGGGATTGGTGCCCGTTGACACCCTTTACACGGTAGATTACTTTTTCGGCATTGAAGTTAGCGACGGTTACTTCCCCGTTTACTTTGCCGTCAAAATCAAAAGCTAAATCCGGGCGGTAAGGTGTTTCTTCAATATAATCGGCACTGCGGCCCACGTCTTCATTAGGCGTAATGACAATTTGCAATTTGCCGTGTTTGATGTTGGGGTTTTCTTTGAGCGTTTGCAAGAGCGTAACCATAATAGAAACGCCGGCTTTATCATCGCCGGACAACATGGTGGTACCGTCCGAAGTAACAATGGTTTTACCGACCATTTGTTTTAAGTAGGGGTCTGTGTTGAAATCAAGGACGTGTCCGTTTTTAAGTACAATCGGTTGTCCGTCGTATTTTTTAATGACGTTGGCTTTGATGTTTTTGCCGGCAATGTCGGGCGTGGTATCATAGTGGGAGCTAAAACCTAATACCGGGGTGGGGTGCGTAACATTGGACGGAATTTCTACATAAATATAATAGTGCTCGGTCAGTTTGGTAGCAAAACCAAAGGTTTGAATTTCTGCAAATAATTTTTTAGCCGTTTCAATTTGTTCGGGGGTAATGTCTTGATCATTATCGCTTTGGCTATCCTGCGTGGTGTATTTTAAAAAGCGTTCCATAAGTACCGGGCGGTACTTGGCTGCCAACGCTTGATTATCCGGACGGTGATTTTTAACCCCGCTTGCTTGTGCTAGCGGAGCAAGGAATAAAGCAATACTGGCTATTAAAGCACTCCACAACTTATAATGTTTCATAGTTAAGCTCCCAAATACAATGAATATATTTTAATTGTAATAAGATTTTTTTGTTTAGCGCAAGGGTATTTAGACCCAATTTTGCAGTGGGCCCTTTTGGTTGAAATTTGGAGAGAAGATCCCCTTAATTGACAGAGATTTTATCTTTTCATAGAATAACAGCAGGTATATTTAGTTGATTTTGGAGAACCTATGGATAAGAAAAAAGCATTTACACTAACGGAATTGTTAGTAGTAGTACTGATTATCGGTATATTATCGTCAATTGTGTTGCCGAAGTTTACTAAAACGTTGGAAACACGCAAGGTAACCGAGGCCGAAGATATAATGGCGGCCGTGCGTAACGAGCAGGAAGCACGGTGTACCCTGGGGAAAGATTATACCGGGGATGCGAGCAAATTGGCCTCGTTACCCAGCGGGGGTAGCAAACACTTTGACTATACGTTGGATAAACAAGGTATTACGGCAACATCCTTAAAGGGAGGGTATGTGCTTCAAATCCCTTCTTATACGGACGGGCGTATTTGTTGTGCAAGCGGATGTGACAAGTTAAATAAAGATTATCCTGTGTGCGATGAGTTAGACTTGGAAAAAGCTATTTGTAGTGCGCCGGAACCGGTTGCTTGCAGCCCGGACCATAACGACGGGGAAATTGCAAGCAGTACCCCGTGTGAATGTGGCGGATACAAGTATACGCGTTATGTATGTAAAGGGGGAAACTGGACCACCTACGAAGATAATCAGTGTGAAACATGTATTACTGATTGCGACCCGGACAAAAAACCGGCCACAGAGGAGCCCTGTAAGTGTGGTAAAAAGACCCGCAAAGTTACTTGCAGCAATTCAAAGTGGACCTGGGAAGAATGGGATACCTCTGCCTGTAACAACGAGGAGCCTCCACAAACGACACACTGCCTTAAAGACATGTGGTGCCCGGATGTTTACACTTATAGTTGTGATCAAGAAAAGGGGACCTGGTTTTTGGATTTAAATAACATCGTTTTTCAAGGATGCCAAATGGGTAGTGCGCGCGTATATGCCAGCTGTACACACGAATCTCTGTGTAACGGTGGGTACTTAGGTTATACCGTAAGGGAAAGTTGTGATGAAGAAAAGGGTTGGGTGCGGCAAGATGATGCCCCTCATTGCATAGGGAACACCGGCTTTTTGTGTGAGTGCCGTTGCGGAGCGATCAACCACGATTATAAATACAATATGCAAACCGGCGAATGTACCTGCGCTAACGGGAAAACCGAAACACTTGCTTTTCCTCCCGACAAGTTGTTGTGGAGAATCCCGGATTCATCTTTTGACGTGAGTAACCGGTCGGTTGATATTACGTGGACCATGGAACAGCAACAACTCAAAATGACACCGCAAGAACGGGAAGAATATCTCCAGGAACTTTTAAAGCTGGAAAACCACTACCCCGCCACTAAAGAAGAGTATTGCGAAGAAATCAGAAAGAAATACGGGAATAATGACTTATACGGAAATCTTTCCACCAGTTTCCCGGAATGTTATTAGGTAGATGCATTATAAAAAACCCCCGCGCTTAGCGCGGGGGTTTTTGCAACTATTTTTTACGCTAGATCTGCCAAAGAGGCCGTTACCTGTGCCAGTGTTAGCTTGGCGGCGGCTAACTCGGCCTTGGTTTTGTCAATTTGCTCTTGCGGTGCGTGTTTTAAGAAGTTCTCTTGGCTTAAACGCGCCTCGCGCGAGGTAATGTTAGCCTTGGCAAGGGACAAGTCTTTTTCCAAGCGTTTGCGTTCTTTTTCAAAGTCTATTAGCCCGGTAAGCGGTACATAAATCGTCAAGTTTTCAAACGTGGCGGTAGCCGTCTGTTTGGGCTTGGCCTGGTTGACACCAATTGTTAACGTTTCTACTTTAGCCATTAACTTAATGTAGTTTTCATACGCGCGGACTGTTTCCAATTCCTTCTCGTCCTTGGCTGATATGACCGCGGTAATTTTCAAGGCCGGGGGTACGTTAAATTGGCTGCGAATCGTGCGGATTTGTTTGGTAATGCCTTGTACAATTTGCATTTTGCGTTGTGCTTCTTGGCTGGTCCATGCGTCGTTGGCGATGGGGTAAGAATCATTGAGCAAAAATTCCTCTTTGGCTCCTACGTACGGGCGCAAACTGGCGGCAATTTCTTCGGTTACAAACGGAATAAAGGGGTGCAGGGCTTTGAGCGTGTTGTATAAGATATGTACGCAAAGAGCCATTACTTTTTCTTTTTCCTGTGTTTGGAAGCGTTGCTTGGCCAGTTCAATGTACCAATCGCAAAAATCATCCCACAAAAAGTGATAGAGAGCGTTGGCAGAAAGAGCCAGGTTGTATTTTTCAATACCTTCGCGGGCAGTTTTCATAGCGGCGGTAAAGCGGTCCAAAATCCATACGTCGGCTAACTCTTTTACGTCCGTAGGCATAGCCAAGGGGCCCGTGATACCTTCCATATTCATTAAGATAAAGCGCGAGGCGTTGTAGAGTTTATTGCAGAAATTACGCGCGCCTGTGATGCTTTCTTCGCTATATGGAATATCTTTGCTGGGCACCGCTTGCATAAGAAGCGAAAAACGTACCGCGTCGGTTCCGTATTTGGCCGTCATATCCAAGGGGTCAATGACGTTGCCTTTGGATTTGCTCATTTTCTGGCCGGATTTATCGCGGATAATTCCGTTCAAATAGACATCTTTAAACGGCAGTTTGCCCGTAAAGTTAAGCCCGGTCATCACCATGCGCGCTACCCACAGGTACAAAATTTCGTACCCGGTTACCATAACAGAAGTGGGGTAAAAGTGTGCCATTTCGGGTGTTTTTTCCGGCCAGCCAAATACGGACATCGGCCATAAAGCGGACGAAAACCATGTGTCCAGTACGTCCGGGTCTTGTACTAAATCGTGCCCATGGCAATGCGGACACTCGACTGGTTTTTCAAAGCTGACAATCGGTTGCGCGCCGTCTTCAAAAGAAACTTTGGTAAGTTGTTCTTTGCCTTGTAAATCGGTGGCAAAGGTAAGGCCGTTTTGGCTGCACGCGCGGCAGTACCACACGGGGATGCGGTGGCCCCACCAAATTTGGCGTGAAATGCACCAATCTTGGATATTTTTGAGCCAATTTAAGAAGGGGTTTTTCCAGTTGGCCGGGTGGAAGGCAAGCTCGCCGGTTTCGGCGGCTTTAATGGCCGGGGCGGCAATTTCGTCCATTTTTACGAACCATTGTTCGCTCATAAACGGCTCAATGGCGCTGCCGCAGCGGTAACATTTGGAAACGGCGTGATTGTATTTTTCTTCTTTTACAAGCAAACCGGCTTCGTCCAAATCTTTGACGGTTTGTTTGCGGCAGGTATCGCGGTCCATACCGACGTATTTTTCGGGGCAGTTGACCATTTTGCCCTTGTCATTAATAACAGTCATGATAGGCAAATTATGGCGTTTGCCGACTTCGTAGTCCGTCGCGTCGTGAGCCGGAGTGATTTTTAAAGCGCCGGTTCCAAATTCCATTTCCACCGCCTCGTCGGCAATAATGGGGATTGCACGGTTAGCAAGCGGAATAATCACTTTTTTGCCTACCATAGCGGTAAAGCGTTTGTCTTTGGGGTTGACGGCGATAGCCGCATCGGCGTAAATCGTTTCGGGGCGGGTGGTGGCGATGACAATGCCGTCGCTACCGTCTTCGCCTTTGTAGCGAAGGTGCCACAAGTGGCCGTTTTCGGGCAAGTGTTCTACCTCAATGTCCGACAACGCTGTGGAACAACGCACACACCAGTTAATGAGGCGTTTGCCGCGGTAAATATATTTTTTATCCCACCATTGTTTAAAACACTCGTAGACGGCGCGGGCGCGTTTGTCGTCCATCGTAAAACGGATGTCGCTTAAATCGAGCGCCCAACCCATTTTGCGAAATTGCGTGTAAATGGCGTTGCCGCATTCGTTGTACCAATCCCACACTACTTTGACAAATTCTTCGCGGCCCAAATCATGGCGGGATTTATGCTGCTCTTTGGCGAGTTTCTTTTCAATAACGTTTTGCGTGGCAATACCGCCATGGTCGGTGCCGGGCACCCAGTAGGCATCTTCACCGAACATGCGGTGGGCACGGATTAAGACGTCCTGTAAAGTGTTCGTAGAGGCGTGCCCCATGTGCAACGCGCCCGTGATGTTGGGCGGCGGAATAACGATAACAAAGGGTTTTTTAGTGGGGTCGGCTTTAGCGGCGAACAAGTGAGCATCTTGCCATTTGTTCGCGAGTTTTTTTTCTACTTCTTGCGGTTCATACGCTTTGGGTAACATGATTCTTCCTTCGGTCTTTTAAATTGCGTGATGTGACTTCACGCGTAACCTACCTATATTTTACTACTTTAGGGGTAAATTTTGTAAAAGAGAATCGGGCCAGCAAGTGGCCCGATTTTTTAAGTTAGGGGTATAAGTTAATCAGCAGTATTTTTTACGTGCGAAAATACCCAATGGCGCTTGAGTGGCTGATAGGAAGGTTGCAAACTTACCTTCGTGCCGTCTAAAGCGGTAAAAGTTAATTCCAAGAGTGTAGGTTGCTTAACAAACAAACCGCCCGGGGCAAATCCCGGAGTTAAGTGAATAAAAACCAACTCCCCGCTGATAACAGCTGTAGCATGTGTGCGGATTTGCAACGTTTTATGTTGAACAGAACTGCGATTATGAGGCGGATTGCTTGTGTATTGCCATAAGGCTTCCACAGAGCCAAATACAGGAGAGACTTGGGCAGTTTGTTCCAATGCCGTATCCAATTTATCCTGTAAGGTGTTTTCTACATTTGTTTGCGGTAAGGCTTGCGCAAAAGACAACGAGCACAAACTTACTAACACCAAACTAACTATATGTCGGCGCATAGTATCTCCTTTAAATAAATATACTAATTGTTCATATTATATGCAAGGTCGGTAAACGCTGTCAAAATTATTTGGACCCAGTTTTTCCCTAGGTCTAAAATGCATTTATAGAGATTATTGGGCGGTCGGTTGCATGTCAATTAACACAGCCACGGTGTCTTTGAGCAGTTTTACCGCCCACCTTACAATAAGTATGCCGCCTAAGAGGCCAATGAGCGCATCCAAACACGTCCATCCCAGATATTTGCCGATAATCAAAGCCAAAATGGCCAAAATGGAAGTAAGGGCGTCTGCCAAAATGTGATAATAAGCGGCTTTAAAATTATAATCGGTATGTTTTTGCGGTTCGTGCGTATGGCCCGATTCCATAATGATTACGCAAGCGGCATTAACAGCTAGGCCAATACACGCTACTAAAATGGCCTCGTTAAATATGATGTGTACGGGATGTAAAAGCCGGTCGGCGGCTTCCCAAATAATCCAAAGGCCGGTTAAGCCCAAACAGAGAGAACTGGTGTAGGCGGTTAACGTGCCGATTTTTTCTGTTCCGCGCGGAAAGCGGGGGGAATCGTTATATTTGCGGATAAAGAGATAGGCAATGTAAGTGAGCCCCAACGCAAGCGCATGGGTGCCCATGTGGTAACCGTCTGCCAGTAGCGCCATGGAGTGCGAAAGGTAACCAAACACAATTTCCGCCACCATAGTCAGCAATGTTAAAATAATAACCAGTAGCGTTTTGCGTTCGTGCGTTTGAGCGTGCGTGTGCATACCTATATTTTACAAAATAAAAAAACACCCTTGCGGGTGCTTTTTAAATTCATACGGAGAGGGAGAAAGCATATTTCAACCAAGTGTTCCCAGTTTTGTCCCCAATAAAAGCACAGGAGTTTTCAAAATAAAAAGCCCTAATTCTAGGCGCGAACTTGCGAAGTATACTGTGCGAAGCGGCGCGGCAGCGCCGAGGTATTCAAGCATTTGAGCAACGAAGAAATAGTGTGTTTTAGTAAGAAAACTGGCGGTGAGTGTAGTTTGGGTAGCAAGGTGCTTACTCTTTTGCGCCGGCTTGTTTTAATAGTTCTGCAATTTCTTGGGTACGAGACAAAGAAAGAGCTGTATTGCCGAAGTTATCTTTTGCATGGATGTCTGCTCCTGCTGCCAATAATATTTCCACAGCTTTGGTAGTACCATAAAAACAAGCACCCATCAATGCGGTACGTCCGTCTTTATCGGCCATATTGGGGTTAGCTCCTTTCTCTAATAAATTTTTCAAAATAGTTAAATTATTATTTTGAACTGCAAACATTAGGGGAGTTGCGTTTTCTTTAACGGTGGAAGCTAAATTAGGGTTAGCTCCTTTTTCTAAAAGCATGACTACCATTTCCGGATTGTTATCCTGAATAGCATATAAGAGAGCAGTGCCCCCATGTTCATCTATGTGGCTGACATCTCTGCCTTGATTGAGGAGAAAATCTACCAAGTTAGTATGTCCACTATGTAAGGCGACTTCAAAAATATTAGGCATATTTTGGGGAGTGGGATATTCGTAAGCAAAAAGTAGTTCAAAAATAGGTAAATTGCCTCTCCAAGCCGCTAAGAATAAGGCATAAGTTCCATCTTTTTGTATTTGGTTGGTTTTTGCTCCTTTGTTTAAGAGTATTTTAACGATATCTAACCGTTCCAAGGCCGTTGCATACATAAGGGCAGTTGCTTTACCTTTATAAAGCTTGTCTGGGCTGACTCCCTGTTCCAAGATAGCGAAAACCTGTTCTGGATTATTTTGGATAATAGCCGATATCATGGGCGGAACTTTACGTTTACGCAATAATTCTTCGGTAGGCGCACCAGCATCCAATAATAATTTGGTAATTCCTACTCTACCCCGATCAATAGCCAAGGATAAAGCCGTGGACCCGTAGATGGAACGCAAAGACACATCAGCTCCAGCTTGAAGTAGTATTTGAACAATTTGTCCATGTCCCTCTTGAGCTGCATACATTAGAGCAGTTGCACGTTGTAAATCCCTTTGATTCACATTTGTGCATTTTTGCAGTAGTCGCACTACGGCTTCTGTATTGCCAAAATAGGCGGCTATCGTTAAACTTTTTTGTTTAAGAATGTATAAAATTCCTCCAATGATAATTATTCCGATTAATTTAGCAAGAAAAAAATTCATTTTTTATCCCCATGTATTAGTATAAGACAACTTCCTTGATTTTATTCTAGCATAAAACTAAAAAATCTGCGAAATCTTGCCTGAATTCTCCAAAATTCGTATGCTATCAGTGGTGCACAAAAAAATCCCCGTCGGAGTTAAACTCTAACGGGGATTTATGCTATAAATCAAAAACTAAAATACGGAGTCGACGAGAGTTCGTCTTGCGTCAATTTCCTGACGGAAATTGCGCCCGGAACCGCCCTCGCGGTACTCGCCTTTGCCTGCGGCAAAACTCGTACAACGCTCCGGGCTTCGAATCTCGACGCGGCATAAAGCAGTTTATGCCGCTCGATACTCCTATAAATTT
>JAGCXL010000026.1 GCA_017961295.1 Elusimicrobiaceae bacterium | reverse complement strand
GGAGTAGATTTAATTAGACAAATGACAGGGAAGAAAGCCATCCAAGTAATAGATCCTGTCTTCTTAACTCCTGTTTAGGATTGGGAAAAATTAATTCAACCTTCTTCTGCCACTAAATCTTTCGTTTTTCTGTATACCAATCAGCGTGTACAACATAAACAGTTTATATCGCATTTTGGCAAAAAATTTCCCGAAATACATTTACTGTCAACACATCTCGGCTTAGAAGAAGTAGTAAATCGTAAGATTCGGTTTAGGGTGGCTATGACTCCTAACGATTTCCTATCTGAAATCAAGTATGCTTCTCTAATAGTTACTGCTTCTTTTCACTGTTTAGCCTTTGCGATTTTGTTGCAAAAGCCCTTCATGGCTATATTAAGTGGAAAACCAGGGAAAGATGAACGTCTCCTTAACTTATTACGGTTAACCGGACTATCAAATCGAATTTTGACTACTCAAACAACTTATCAGGATATGATGGCTCCTATCGATTATTCGAAAGTTCAAAAAATATTACAAACAGAAATAGATCGATCAGAACATTTCCTATATCAAGCTATAACAGGGATTCATAATGAAAATTAAAAATAATGAAATCTTGAAAAATTATACAACGATGAAAATCGGCGGCATTGCTCAAAATTTTTACATTCCTCAAAATGTGGAAGAGTTGATTACTTGTTTGCAGACAGTTCCTCTCCCTTATTACTTATTAGGGAATGGCTCCAACATATTAATCAATGATGAAAAAATATTTCAACATGTGATATGGCTCAAGGAATTTAATAAAACTTGCGCGTTTCAGGGAGATGGTTCTTTTTATTTCGGAGCTTCTCTACCAATTCAGCAAGTTATTAATTTTACGAATGAACATGGATTTGGAGGATTGGAATATCTTTATTCAGTGCCATCTTTACTTGGTGCCGCTATCGCTATGAATGCGGGCAGAGGAAAGAAATTTAAAAAAAGTATTGCCGATTATATTGTTTCTGTGGAAGTACTTGATATAAAAAGAATGCGAAAAGTTATTATTCCATGCGAAGACTGCCACTTTTCCTACAGAAATTCAATTTTTAAACATTGTACTGAACGCTATCTTGTGTTGGGTGGCACGTTTTCTTTTCCGAAAATATCCCCTGAGGAAAGTAAAAAATTGAAGGAAGATCGAATGCAGTATGCAAAGCAGAAACAGGATCATGATGTTCCCAATTTCGGAAGTGTTTTCAGGGTCCAAAACAAATATTTAATGCGTTTAATGAGTTTACCAGTTATAAGATCCTGTGGAGATTGTCAGTTCTCTTCGAAAACTAATAATTGGTTGATAAATAAAGGAAATGGCACTTATAAACAAATTTGCCAGTTAATTACTCGGGCTGAAAAGCTACATAAGATGTTCGGGTTGGCTATTGAAAAAGAAATTATTATTTGGGAGTAATGCTGTTCTAAATCAATTCTCTATTTTTTGATAATTTATGTTAATTTTCAACCGTAGATTTAATGAAGATAATTTATTAGCGAACTTTATTGTCGGGTATTTCTTTTTCCAGGCTATAAATTCCATGGTTAAGCTAGGATTCGGGGATTTCGCAGGATGGGAAATCCTCGTCAGAGGTATATTAGCCATATTATTAGCCATGGCACTAATTCCGATTCTGTATAGAAAATTCTTAGTTTTTGTCTTATGGGAAACATGTTGCGTAATGGTATTCATGGAATCATGGTTCCTCGGAAATATAGATCCATCCGTATTCAATCCCACTTTTTTCAATGCCATAACAGTTTTTATTCCTATGGCAGTCTCTTTTTTAGCTCTTAAAGATTCTACTATTTTACTAAAACGTTTCTATTTGTTTGCTTGGCCATCATTAGTTGTTTTAGCTTTTACAATGATTCATTCGCTTGCTAATTTTAATCACGAATACTCTATGTCCGGAGGATATTCTTTGTTATTATGGTTTTTGGTTCTAGCAGATCACTTTTTAGAAACTCATAGTATAACAGATGTAATAGGATGTTGTATTGCTTTTCTTCTAATTCTATTCGCCGGGTCGCGGGGACCAATGATATGCATTGCCTGTTTCATAGCCATTAAACTTTTATTTTCTCGGCAACTCTCACTTTCTAAACGTATTATGTTTTTCATAATTCTCTTATCCTGCGCTTTAATTATGTATTTATTCTATGTACAAATTCTCACTTTTCTATTGGATATCGCAACTAAATTTGGATTTTCGGGTCGTTCTATCAGTTTGTTTTTATCTGATTTAGGACATGATTCCGGTCGCCTAGAAGGATTCAAGGAATACTCATACCTTATACATATACGTCCATTGTTGGGATATGGGGTGGCCAGTTGGTTCGGAAGTGGAGGATACCCTCATAATATTTTCATAGAGTTTCTATATTCTTTTGGAGTTATATTAGGGCCCATTTTATTCCTGACTTGGATCGGATTGTTAATTAGGGGACTTTTGCAGAGAAATATTGCGAATTCTCGTCTCTTCCATATTTTGTTATCCATTTCTGCAATGTTTTTGGTTTCAGGAACATTTACAACTTCTCCAATATTCTTTTTAGGACTAGGAGTTTGCACCAAAAAGCGAGACTGATTATATGAGTAAAGTAAATGATCAAAAGCGAGTACTTCATATTATAAATAAGGCCTCTGTTGGCGGGATTCCGCAAGTTGTAATCAGCATGTATCGAGCGGTTGACAGGGAGCAGATTCATTTTGATTGTACCCTTTTTGATGCCCAAATAGGTATTAGCGGAAAAAAGCTTCAAGAGTTAGGCTGCCGTTTATATACCATGCCCATACAGTTCAGTCATCCGTTTTCATTCAGCTGGAAATTAAGCCAAATCTTAAAAAACGGACATTATGATGTTATTCATGCACACAACAACTATTCTGCCTGGTTTCCGCTACTTGTGGCCAAAATATGCGGAGTGAAAAAACGAATTGCCCATGCCCACACCAATCAGCCAGTTGGATGTATCAAAAGAATTTTATCTCACATATTAACCCCTTGGTTAAGCACTCAATTGATTGGTTGTACCAAAGAAGCGGCTTCGGCCGTATTTGGAGAGAATATCAATAAGAATTCAAAACTGCGTCTCTTATACAATAGCATAGAAAGCGATAAGTTTTCTTTTAATCAAACCTTCCGAGACAATCTGCGAAAAGAATTTAATTGGGACGAAAAGTTTGTAGTAGGGTGTATCGGTCGCTTGCATGAATGTAAAAATCTTTTCTTTGCGTTACAAGTTTTTCGCTCATTATATGCAATTAATTCGAATGTCCGATTAGTAATTGTAGGGGATGGCCCCGAGCGAGAAAATCTTGAGAAATATACACAAGAAATAAATATGAACGAATATGTTTCTTTTATGGGGAATCGGGCAGATGTAGCACATATATTACAGGCTATAGATTGTTTCTTAATGCCTTCTTTTTATGAGGGATTTGGAATTGCGGCTTTAGAAGCCGCCACCGCTGGGTTGCCTGTATTTTTATCGACAAACATACCAGATACTTTGCGGTTTTACAAATATAGTTATTATCTACCACTTTCATTATCTGCAGAAAAGTGGGCAGAAAAAATTAACCATGTGGGATCCATACCGGATAGAACACAAGGGGTGATTGCAATTCAGAATAGTGAATTAGATTCCGTTTATTGGAATCAGAGAGTTAAAGAATTATACGAATAGTTATAGAGAATTTTATGTCAAGAATATTAAATAAAAAAATCAAAAAGTTATTAGCCCCGATGTATCATGCAATGCATCGTTTTTTCTACACCATTGTCGCTTGGATAGTTAAAAAAAGACAACATCGGATTATTAAAAAATTAACAAAGATCTATAATGGTCATATTCGTAAGATCCGTGTAGGGTTCTTGGTATCTGAAAATGAAAAATGGTGTTGTCAATCGCTTTTTGATAAGCTCAAGAGACATCCAAGTTTTGAACCTATAATAGTATTAACTTCTTTGACAATGGATCGTCCACTTGAACAACTACGTAAAAAATTCTTAGACAATCAGCGCTTTTTTCAAACGGCATGTGACAATATTATAGAGGCTTATGTTCCGAAGACCAATACCTTTCTTCCATTAAAATCATTCAAGTTAGATATCCTTTTCTATCAACAACCTTGGAACATTAAAAAGATTCAGAATATTTTTACTATCTCAAAATTTGCTCTTCCATGTTATATTCCTTATTGTTTTGAGGACGGCTTGGTAATGTTACGTCGTAAATTTTACAATTTTCATAATTTATTATTTCGAGAATATGCTAATCATTCGTTTATCGAACGCGACTATGTTAATGCAGGATTCCCTCAAGAACACATCAAGGCTGTAGGGTGGCCCAAATTAGAAGCATATTTAGATAAAACGACTAATCAAAATAAGAAATATGTTATTTATGCGCCGCATCATTCCATAGAACCGCACTCTATTCGTCTTGGCACATTCGCCTGGAATGGGCACTTTATGTTGAAATATGCTAAAGAACATCCTGAATTTAATTGGGTATTTAAACCACATCCTAGATGCAAAGTATCTTTCGTTTCGGAAGGTTTATTTAAAAGTCGCCAAGAATTGGAAGATTATTATAATCAATGGGCCGCTATTGGGCAAGTTTGCGAACAAGGTAATTATATTGAGTTATTTAAACAAACCCGCTGTTTAATTACTGATTGTTCTAGCTTTTTAGTCGAATTTTTACCTACAGAACAACCGCTTATTCACTTAAGACGGCACGATGACAACGGATCAGCCAATATAATTAAACGAGTTGTAGATGCATATTACCCAGTATTTGATCTAGAGGCACTTAAACACACTTTGCATACAGTATTGGAAGAAGGAAAAGATCCCATGCGTCAAGCACGGATAGATAAATTAAAAGAGTTACAGCTGGTACAACCTGCCTCCGACAATATTATTCAAGATTTAGAAAAAAGTTTTTCAAAAGATTAAATTATGCCTTCTTTAAAAGACCAAGCGATTCATGGAACATTATGGAGTGCAATTGAAAAATTTGCACTCCTAGGCATTCAATTCTTACTACAAATTATACTGGCTCGTTTGCTTACTCCGGAAGATTACGGCATTGTAGGTATTTTAGCAGTATTTTTGGCTGTTGCTAATGCTTTTATTGATTGTGGATTTACTTCTGCTCTAATACAAAATCAACAACGTACAGAAGATGATTTTGCCACAGCCTTTTATTTCAATATAATTGTCGCTCTGTTCTTTTATGGTATTTTATTTATTTTAGCTCCTGGTATAGCAAATTTCTATAAAATGCCCATTTTAACGTCAATTACGCGCGTATTGGCCCTTACATTACCTATTTCAGCGCTAGGAGCTGTTAGCCGTACAAAATTGCAAATAGCGGTTGATTTTAAGACACAGGCCAAAGCGACTCTTTCAGCAGTTACTATATCCGGCTTGATCGGAATTTGTCTCGCTTATAATGGATGGGGCGTATGGGCATTGGTGACGCAAACCTTATTAAACGCTTTACTCAATAGTATTTTGTTGTTTTGTTTGGTACGTTGGCTACCTTTGTTCAGATTTTCGTTTGTTTCTTTTCAGAAAATGTTTGGCTTCGGAAGCAAATTATTAGCTGCTAGATTATTAGATGTACTCTATTTTAATATGTACCCTCTCGTAATCGGCAAAATATTCTCTGCAACGGATTTGGGGCTTTACTCGCGTGCTTCCAGTTTTGCTCATTTACCTTCCAACCTAACCACCAACATCGTAACACGAGTTACATTCCCCGTTTTTAGTCAAATTCAAAATGATTTGGCGCATTTGTTTACAGCTTATAAGAAATATTTAGCTGTTATATCGGGTATTTATGCACCTGTCGTGTTGGGAATCTGCGCTATTGCTAAGCCATTGATATTAGTACTAATTGGAGAAAAATGGCTGCCTGCTACTTCGTTGTTACAAATTTTATGCATTGCGTGTTTATTCGATTGCATTACCCAAATTAATCTTAATTTGCTTTATGTCAAAGGTTATACAGGGGCGGTCCTCAAGTTAAACGTTATCAAACGCATCATTTCATTTGGTATTTTACTTTTTTCTCTGCCTTTTGGTTTATTTGGTCTTTGTATAGGACAAGTGATTTATTCACAAATTGCCCTCTTTTTAAACACATATTACACTAAAAAAATCCTTAATTTTGGATACTGGGAGCAACTTAAAGATGTGTGTCCCATTTATACAGTAGCCTTTGGGAGCTGTTTGCTTGCGTTTGTAATTACCTGGTTGCCAATTTCAGCGTGGTTACAATTAACAATCGCTATTCCCGTAACAGGATGTGTATATATTGGACTAACGTGCCTTTTTCAGTTTGATATTTGGAAAGAAGGAATAAGATTGGGCAAAAAGATTAAATTTACAAATAGATTACTAGGAATATTACCTAGATTTTACAAACCAGAGGAGAATAACAAAATGTCAAATATAGCGCTTCTTACAGCTGGAGGATCTGGGGCTAGAATGAAACAGGATATCCCCAAACAATTTCTGACTGTAAATGAAAAGCCTGTCATTATTTACACATTGGAGGCTTTTCAAAATCATCCTGAAATCGATTGTATTGCTGTTTCCTGTTTAGAGGGTTGGGCTTCCGTGTTGCAGGCCTATGCCAAACAGTTCAATATAACTAAATTAAAGTACATAGTTCCGGGAGGAGAAAACGGTCAAAGTTCCATCCGCAATGGGTTGTATGAACTAAAAAATCACTTCAAAGCGGAAGATTTAGTGCTCGTTCATGATGGGAATCGGCCTATGGTATCAGCAGAAATTATTTCGGATTGCATTATTACTGCTAAAAAACACGGTTGCGCTATTGCGGCAATCCCCTGTGTAGAAGCCATTTTCGTTACGCATGATGGAATCGAATCTAACGAAAGTATACCGAGAGATAATTTAAAAAGAACACAAACCCCTCATGGGTTTCCCCTAGGAAAATTATTAGAATTGCATGAAAAAGCTCTTAAGAAAGGTATTACAAATTCTGTAGCATCTGGTACACTTGCTATTGAACTAGGGGAAAAGGTTTATTTTTCAATCGGTTCGGAAAAAAATCTAAAGTTAACTACTCTCGATGACATTGATATTTTCAAAGCCCTCCTATTAGCAAAACGAGCTAGTTGGCTGAAGGAGTAATTTATGTTAAAATCCTCACTTTATCAACGAGATATTGAACACGTTGCCAATCTCTCTCTACCTTGGGAGCAGCTTAAAAATACTTCTTTTTTGATATCAGGGGCTTCAGGTCTTATTGGCAAATTTTTAATTGATGTGTTGATGTATCAAAATAAAACCAAGCAATTAAATTGCCATATTATAGCCATAGGCCGCAATATAGATAAAGCCAAGACACGCTTTGCCGATTATTGGGGCAACGCCTGTTTTACGTTTATTTCAACAGATATTAATTCAACTCCAACATTTAATGTAGTCAAGATTGACTATCTCTTGCACGCTGCCAGCAATACACATCCTGTGCAGTATGCTACTGATCCTATTGGTACAATTACTACGAATCTGCTAGGCACCTATAATTTACTGAATTTGGCCATTAAAACCCATACAAAAAGATTTCTGTTTACTTCTTCGGTAGAAATATATGGAGAAAATCGCGGAGATATAGATTTATTCACCGAAGATTACTGTGGATACATAAATTGTAACACATTGCGAGCTGGTTACCCCGAAAGCAAACGCGCGGGGGAAGCCCTGTGCCAAGCATTTATTAAGCAACATGGGTTAGATATCGTTATTCCACGCTTATCCCGCACATATGGCCCCACTATGCAATCCACAGACTCCAAGGCAATTGCGCAGTTTATTAAAAAGGCTCTTGCGGGAGAAGATATTGTACTTAAATCACAAGGTACCCAGTTTTATTCATACAGCTATGTGGCGGATGCGGTAGCGGGATTGTTGTATTGTTTGTTTTATGGAAAAACAGGGAAAGCCTATAATATTGCGGATAAACAATCCAATATCTCACTAAGAGATTTGGCTCAAATACTAGCGAATATCGCCCATACGAAAGTTGTATTTGAAATTCCTGATGCTGTTGAAACTGCCGGCTATTCTAAAGCTACGAAAGCAATTTTAGATAGCACTAAATTACAAGCATTAGGTTGGCAAGCAGATTTCCCTATGGAAAAAGGCCTACAACATACGATAAAAATCCTCAAAGATATCAAACAGGAGACATTATGAAAGAAGGAAAACGAGATTCTAACATAGAATTGTTACGCATTGTACTTATTCTTATGGTTATATCACTGCATTATTTAAATGGCGCGGATTGGGCCGGAGGAGCTTTGGGACACGTAGTTAACGGTTCGGTTAATTATTATTTGTCTCATTTTTTGGAATCTGCTTTTATTATGGCAGTAAATGTATTTGTGCTTATTACTGGATATTTTTCATGCAATAAAAACAGCATTAAAGTAGCCAAGGTTACCAAACTATATGGATTGCTAGTATTATATGGTATTATTTTTTCCTCCATTATGTTATATATTACAAAGCCTTCCATAAACTTTGAGGTAATAAAATTTGTAGCTACTACTATTTTTTATCGTTGGTTTATAGTCATTTATTGTGTGCTATACATCTTAATTCCTTTTTTAAACAAATTCATTCACGCAATCACACAAAAACAATTATTTACATTGCTTTGCATAAACGCTGTATTATTTTATGTAGTAAATACTTTTTCTCCTTGGACGACTCTTAAAGATAACGGATATGGCATAGTAAATTTCGTCAACTTGTATTTTGTAGGCAGCTATCTCCGGTTATATTGTCCCAATCCATTATCCCCCAAAAAGAGCTTATTAATCTATGCAGGATGTATAATACTAACCACGATATTTAGTATTTTTTCGCATAGCCGAGCTTGGTCCTATGTGTCTATTTTTAATCTGATAAGCGCAATCGCTATTTTCGAATTTTTTAGAGCCTGCAATATAAAATACAACTCGGTTATAAATTATTTAGCTTCTTATACATTTGCTGTTTATATTATTCACGGTTGTGGGCCCATACCACCGACCCTATACAGAAGACTGTTCCATAGTGATTGGTACTGGAATTCTCCCTATATGCTTGCCAATTTTGTAATTACGGTGCTAGGTATTTATTGTATATGCGTTTGTGTGGAATTTATTAGACGATGTATCTTCAATAAGATAAGAGATAGAATAATCGAAAAAATACCCTATCAAATCAGTTGTAATTGAAACGCGAGATAATAAGGAAAAAGACAAGGAGATAACTCATGAAAATAGCCGTAGCCGGGACTGGATATGTAGGACTTTCGCTAGCCACTCTTTTGGCCCAACACAATGAGGTAACCGCCGTAGATATTGTGCCGGAAAAAGTAGATTTAATCAATAACAAGAAATCTCCGATAGCCGATAAAGAAATAGAAGATTTTTTGGCCCATAAACCGCTTAAGTTAACAGCCAGCACAGACGCCAAAAGTGCTTATGAACAAGCGGAGTTTGTGATCATCGCCACGCCGACTAATTATGACCCACAACAAAACTATTTTAATACCACGGCTGTAGAGGCTGTAATTGAACTAGTTAAAAAGTATAATCCAAAGGCCACGATGGTTATTAAATCAACGATCCCGGTCGGCTATACGCGCCAAATCCGCGAAAAAATGGGTGTAAAGAACCTTTTATTCAGCCCGGAGTTTTTGCGCGAAGGTCATGCACTCTATGACAACTTATACCCGTCGCGTATTGTAGTAGGAACAGATTTAGAAGATAAAAACTTAACGGAAAAGGCCCATATTTTTGCCCAATTACTCAAACAAGGGGCTATCAAAAAGGACGTGCCTACGCTATTTATGGGCTACACAGAGGCCGAGGCCGTAAAACTATTTGCCAATACGTATTTAGCTCTGCGCGTAAGCTATTTTAACGAATTAGACACGTATGCCGAGCTTAAGGGCCTGGATACCCAAAAAATTATTGAAGGGGTTTGTTTGGATCCGCGTATCGGCAACCAATATAATAACCCGTCTTTCGGTTATGGCGGATATTGTTTGCCCAAAGATTCCAAACAATTGCTTGCCAACTATGCAGATGTGCCGCAAAACCTGATTAAAGCGATAGTAGAGTCTAACCGTACTAGAAAGGACTTTATAGCCGACCAAGTGTTAAAAAAAGCAGAGTATTATAATTATCAGCATGATAACGAGTACAACCCCAAACAAGAACACAATACAGTTATTGGGGTGTATCGTCTAACCATGAAGGCAGGGAGCGATAACTTTCGTCAATCCTCTATCCAAGGTATTATGAAACGCATAAAGGCAAAAGGAGCCACGATCATTATTTACGAGCCCACGCTAGAAAATGGCTCTACATTCTTTGGCAGTGAGGTTGTAAACGATTTACAAGCCTTTAAAACGCGCTGTAAAGCCATCATTGCCAATCGCTATGACAGCGTACTAGATGATGCCAAAAACAAGGTTTACACGCGGGATTTGTTTAAACGGGATTAGTAGATGCGGGCTGTTCCTTTTTTAGAAAAAGATGTTAACTTTTTAAATCGTTGGGAACAATACATGGAGCAGTTCCCAAAAGTTGATACATGGTTCGTCATCTATGACACAAGCTGGACAGATAATCGGAAGATAAATAAAGTTGTTACTTTTTCACTTTGTCCGGCTACACTAGATTTAGAGAAGTTAAAACACTTCCTAGAAGAAAATTTGGTAACTGATATTAAGTCATGTTCTCATGTTCCATCCAAAACAATTCAATTCCTAAAAAATGATCCACAATTTTTTTCTATTTCTTTTGTTGTTAAAAACATGGAAGAGAGCATTCCATTAAGCGGTATACAAGATCTATTGCACAAAATGGAAATGAGAGTACATAACGTTAGTTCTGAACCAGAAAAACGACGTTTAAGAAAATTGAAAGATTTAAATGTATATGTAAACAGGAAAAAATGCGACATCGTATTATTGAACAAACTATTTTTAATTTCTTATTTATTGTCATTCATTTTAGAATTCTTGACCCTTTTTCAAAATGCTAAAAGGGCTTATTGGTTTCCTGATAGAGAAACTGAGGTTTTTTATAAAGACAAAGTTTTATTAGATTTGGTTTATCTCGTTTACTGCGATATGATGGAAAAACACCATGTGTATCCATTAGTATTACGGGGGTGTATAGCAGATACAAATGAGAAAAAATATCCGCACGATGCTCTAATTCGATATCCAGATTACATTGCGGGGGTTTTAGCCTCGGTGGATTTAGAAACAGGGCAAGGAGGCGAAGAGAAGCACCAACTTTTGTGGCAACATGCTATCTGCAACAATCCTAGAATGGTTGTTTTCAAAATAGATGCAGGTTCGTTGAGTAATACACCTTTAACTCTTCCCTGTGTTTTAGATAAGAGAAAAATATGAGGAAGTTATTCTGCGTTTTAGTAGGCATTCTTTTACCAAATATTTTATTTGGAGAAAATCTTGCCGATATTAAGCAAAAAATAATTAAATCCTCTATTTCTTCGTATAGAGGAAATTGTCCTTGTCCCTACAATACAGATCGGGCCGGAAGAAGATGCGGCAGACGGAGCGCATACTCACGACCGGGAGGGGCTTCTCCCATATGCTACGAATCCGATGTAACAGATAAGATGGTTGAAAATTACAGACTTGCCCATTCCACCACTAAAACTACCAAAATGAAAGCCGCAACAACCTCCAAAAAAAATATCATAAGCGGAAAGGTAGTTAATGTGGCCGATGGAGATACCCTTACTATTCTTAATGCTGAAAATAAGCAAACTAAAATTCGCTTATATGGGATAGATGCTCCGGAAAAAGCACAGGACTTTGGCAATGTTTCTAGAGAATATTTGGCAGGTCTTGTGGCCGGAAAAACCATAGAGGTTACAGTAGTGGATGTAGACCAATACGGCCGATCCGTTGGCAGGATTAAAGTGGATGGCAAGGAAGTAACCGAAGAGCTGTTAAAAGCTGGAATGGTTTGGGTTTACACCTCTTACTGTAAAATACCAGAATGTAAGAGTTGGAAAGAATTGGAAACCCAAGCTAAAGCCGCCAAAATCGGCCTATGGAGCAATCCTACGGCCCAAGAGCCATGGTTATGGCGGAAAGGGAATCGCTGAGATTTAATGGACGTTTAACAATTTATCGTAGATTTCCTTATCTTCCTTGGAGAAGCACACAAAGATTATTTCTTTGACTGCTTTTAATGCGGGAGATATTTGTTTTATGGCGGTTATGGCAATTTGCGTGGCCTGTTCTTTAGGGAAACGGTACACACCTGTGGAAATACAGGGAAAAGCCACGCTCTCGCAAGAATACAATTCTGCTAATTTAAGAGAATTGGTATAGCAGTTAAATAGGTCCTTCATCTCGTTATGGTCTCCACCGTACCAAACAGGCCCAACTGTGTGAATTACATATTTACAGGGCAAATTATAAGCCGAGGTTATCTTGGCCTCTCCAGTCCGGCAACCACCGAGCGTACGACACTCTCTGAGAAGTTCCGGCCCTGCGGCACGGTGTATCGCACCATCTACCCCCCCACCGCCTAATAGCGTATGGTTGGCGGCATTGACGATAGCATCCACTTTGAGCTTTGTAATATCCCCTTGTATAACCTTAAGCATAATTATATTTTAGAAAATTCCAATATATTTGCGACTTTTTTTGAAACAACCACCGACGATAACTACTGAATTTCATAGAAAACCCTTACAAATAGCAACTATTCTTCCGAAAGAAGAGTTACTATGTTCCTACGACGCAAAGTTCGATTTTGCGTAGTAAGGAGAACAAACAAATGGCATTAGTCAAAAGATACGGTGTTTACTACGCCGATTTTAGAGTACCAAACGGAAAACGTTCGAGGATATCACTTCAGACCACGAACCTAAGAGTAGCACAAGAAAAATATGCGGACCTAGTAAGCAGACGCAAGAAAGCTAAGGAAAACGTTGTGGTGGATATGCAGTGGGATGCGTTTAAAGACAGATTATTCCGCTATATGTCCGCAGAACGGTCCAAAAGCACGCTCGGATGGGCCAAGCTAGCTATTAAGCATTTGGAAGATTTTAACACCCCACGCATGTTAAGAGACGTGACACCCAACCTCCTGCAAGGAACAAAGGAGTATATGATTAACGAGGGGTTCGGTAAGCACAATGTTAATCGCTGTATGCAAGCCCTCAAATGCATTATGCGACTTGCAGAAAAATGGGATTTAGTAATGGAACAGAAGTGGCAAAGCATTGGTAAACTAAAAACCCCAAAAGGGCGTGTAGTTTTCCATACAGACGAAGAGATTGACAAACTATTAGCGGCATGTCCTTCCCCAGGTTGGCGGCTTGTAGTTCTGCTAGGGGCCGATGCAGGACTTAGAAGAGGAGAAATAGCGCATTTGCGGTGGCAAGATGTGGATTTTAAGAACAATCAGCTCTACATTGCCCCTAACAAAACGGAAAACCACAGGTACGTCCCGATGACCCCAACCTTGCGTGAAGCCCTCACAAAAGCCGAAAATGGCGCGAAAAGCGAGTACGTAGTGGAGGTAGGCAGGGCATCTAGCCGCAATACTAAAGATTTCCTTACCTCTTACTACCCCAAAATCGCAAAACAGGCCGGAGTTAAGAGCTTTTTGCATAAATTGCGCCACACTTATGCCTCACAATTGGTGCAGAAAGGGGTTAACCTGTACCAAGTATCCAAATTACTAGGCCATAGCACTATCCAAATGACCGAAATCTACGCTCACCTTGCACCTGCCGACTTACAACAGGCGGCTATGTGCATGACTCCTAGAAAGATGCCTGAGACTAGTGGCTTGGCGAATGCCACAAATGGAGTCGCAAAATGACCGCACAAGTGTACGCACACCAGAAATCCGAACTTTTAAGAAGAGAAAACGGGTTTAAAAAGTGCCGAAATGAGCCCCAAAAAGAATGGTACCCCAAAGTGGACACCTCTCAGACGGAAGTTCGAGGCACCTAGAGGGCGTACGATTTAAATTACCCATTCTCAGACGAGAGTGGGTATTTTTTTATACTTTTACGTCGGTGATTTTTGAGCAAAATGAGCAAAATTACGCAAATCTTGTATATTGTTAGTGGACCCTGTATGGTGTACAGTAAATTGCCAAAAAATGTGGTTTTCTCGTCGACAAAATGCCCGTTATACTAGCCAAAATCGCTTTTACTATTTGTGACACTCAAATTCCCGAAAACTTCACTTCATGTATAATTATACTCGCTCGACGAGGAAAGTATAAGAAGTATCAAAAAATTCCCGAAAACTATGAAACTAGTGGTCACAGTTTGGACACTATAACAGCCCAGTTTTCCCCCTCCCGAAAAGAAATTTCTGCGGCTTTTATAGTGACCATTTTATATACTTGTGGGCACAGTAAAAGAATTTTCTTACAATGCTATAATGATAAGTAGATAAAGCATTCCCGGATTTGTTATGCCAAAGAAATATATCAGCGATAACGCAGAATTAATGAAAGAGTGGGATTGGGAAGCCAACAACAAAAAAGGATTGGATCCCACAAAAACAACTTATGGTTCCCATAAAATTGTTCATTGGAAATGTGTAACTTGTGGCTATAAGTGGATTCAAGCCATTATGGACAGGACAAGGAAGAAAAATCCTGCTCATTGCCCCTGTTGTATGAATAGAGTGGTTGTAAAAGGAATTAATGATTTGGCTACCACACGTCCCGAGCTAGCCAAAGAATGGCATCCAACTAAGAACGGAGATTTAACGCCTTATATGGTTACTGCTGGTTCGAGTAAACGAGTTTGGTGGAAATGCTCTGTATGCGGGAAAGATTGGAACACAGTAATCACTAGCAGAAGGACATGCCCCCATTGCTTACGTGCTCCCAAACGAGGAACTAATGATTTAGCTACTTTGTATCCGGAAATAGCAAAGGAATGGCATCCCACTAAAAATGGCATCCTTTCTCCAATTGATGTAAAAGCAAAAAGTAATAAAAAAGTATGGTGGAAATGCCCGAATGGGCATATCTATCAAGCTGCCGTTTGTGCTCGCACAAGATTAGAAAAAAATGGGTTAATCGGAACTGGTTGTCCTATCTGTAATAAAATGAATAGAACCTCTTTTCCCGAACAAGCTATCTTTTACTATGTAAAACAACTATATCCTGATGCTGTCAGTCAATATAAGTCAAAATTCTTAGGAAAAATGGAACTAGATATTTACATTCCCTCTATCAATTTGGCTATTGAATATGATGGCGAAGCGTGGCATAGGGAAGATAAATTAAAAAGAGAACAAGAAAAATATGCCAAGTGCATGGCACAAGGTATTAAATTGATTAGAATTAGAGAAAAACTGCCCAAATTATGTTCCGATAACGCTGATGAACATATTGAAACTATAAAAATTAACGGTAAGTACAATTTGAAAGTAACTATTCAATATTTAATTCAAGAAATCAATTTTACTAACAAACGAATTACAATTGATATTGAACGAGATGAACTGAAAATACGGGAAGGATACCAAACAAAAGTCAAAGATTCTGTTGCGGAACTCTACCCCGAATTAGTCAAAGAATGGCATCCCACAAAAAATGGTTTTTTAACCCCCAATAACTGTAAAGCTGGATCTGTATATAAAGTTTGGTGGAAGTGTTCAAAATGTGGATATGAATGGAAAACCCCTATTTCTAAAAGAACTATCGATAAACATGGTTGCTTAAACTGTACAAACCAAGCAACTATTTCTGGTGTAAATGATCTTGCCACCTTATATCCGAAGGTAGCCAAGGAATGGCACCCTACTAAAAATGGCACTTTAACGCCTAAAGACATCAGACCAAAAAGCAATAGAAAGTATTGGTGGAAATGTTCTAAATGCGGTTATGATTGGCAAGCAAGTGCACAAAGTCGTATTCATCTTAACTCGGGATGCCCTGCTTGTTCTGGACGAGTGCCTATAACCGGAATAAATGATTTATTTACAGTTTGTCCTAATCTAAAAGAAAAATGGGATTTTGATAGAAATAAGCACTTGGATCCTTCTCGTTTAAGCCGGGGTAGCCATACAAAAGCTTGGTGGAAATGTTCCAAAGGGCATAGTTATGAGATGTCTATACATCGCAAATCCGCTGGAGCAGGTTGCCATTATTGTTCGTCACATAAAGTATTAACGGGATTTAACGATTTAAAAACCGTGTTTCCAAATATCGCTAAAGAATGGGACACCGAAAGAAATATTGGTAAATCCCCCGATAAATGTGCAGCACATAGCAATCAAAAAGTATGGTGGAAATGCTCTAATTGTGGATATACTTGGCAATTGGAAGTTCACAGAAGAGTAAGGGACGGAGGTAGTAAATGCCCTCATTGCCACGGTTTGCCGCAACTCCCAATGAAATAAAGGCCCCGATGTGCGAGGCCTTTCCTTAATCATCTTGTTTGTCTTTAAATTCTTGAAGCAATTTTTGGCCCATAGGACTATCCATTGGAATCATACTGTTTTCCAGCTTACAGGAAGGACATATAACCGCTTTAGGAGCTACTAGTCTATATAGTGAATAAAATAATGCAAAAATGAGAATCAGACCACCCAACGGAGGAATAATAAGCAAAATGAGCCCCAAAATCCACAAAGAAAGCTCCATGCTCAAGGTGCCACGTACTTGCTTTTTTTCTTTACCTACACGTCCGCAATTTTTACAAATTTTTTCCTTTTCAAACATAGCGTCCTCCCTTCTGGTATTGTAGCACATTTGTCTGCTAGAACGAAAACAACCCGAACACCCCCGAAATCGGCCTACAAACGGGGTTTAAGGCCAAAGGCCAGGGGTTTCCCCGCATGTGAGGTATTCTTGGCACGTGGGGCAGAATTTCCAATAGCCGCTAATCTTTGCTACGCACGTGTGAAATCCGAACTAGACAAAACCCACCGATGATAACACCGAGGGAGAAAACGAAGTATAAGAACTATGGTACACTATAGTGGACACGCTCTCGACGATAACTCGGCGCACCTAGAGGGCGTACGATTTGAATTACCCATTCTCAGACGAGAGTGGGTTTTTTCTTATACTTCCTCAACGACGCTTTTGAGCAAAATGAGCAAAATTACGCTAATCTTGTATATTGTTAGTGGACCCTGTATGGTACACAGTTAATACCCCTATCTTTTATTATTTCTCGTCGACAAAAGGTCTGTGATGCTAGCCGAAATCGCTTTTACTACCCGCAACGCTCAAGTTTCCGAAAAATTCACTTATAGTATAATTATACTCGCTCGACGAGGAAAGTATAAGAAGTACCAAAAAATTCTCGAAAACTATGAAACTAGTGGTCACAGTTTGGACACTATAACACTCAAAAGTTCTATGCCCAATATAATATCGAACCGCCCTTTTTATAGTGCCCATTCTACATACTTGCGGGCACTATACCCACAACAAACCTTCCTCAAGGCAACACATACTATTTTTGGCCAAAGCGCCATTTCAGTATCAAGGGATATAGCGCCACAATGTAGAAAGTTAAACAGGCGGCCCAGGTAAAACAGCCCATAGGGGCCCCTAATAAATGTTTAAGGGGCTTTTCGGTATACTCTAGTAAAAGATATAAAGGGATTAGTCCAATCATTCCATATACAATGCCCTTCATATGAAGGCCGGTTGCTTGAAAGCGAATCCATGTTTTCTCAATATAGCGCGCAAGACAAAAGGCAAACAACCCCCCTATGCTTTCAAACCCGCTGTGTATGGCTTTGCGGGGGCTAACTAGTAATTTTCCATCTACATAATCCATAGGGTAGGATTTATAATAGATATATCCCAACGCTATCAAACAGGCTACCGCTGTGATAAGCAAAATGCGGTTTTCGTTTTCCGGATGTTGTTGCAAATATCCGCCCAACTTCCAAACACCGCACAAACATACCACACTTAGTATAAGCCCAACGAGCACATCTTGCGGCGTGTGTACCCCTAAATAATTGCGTGAAAACCCTGTTAACAAAGCCGCCAGGACACATAAAACAACGAGCCATTTGGTTTTTTTATGTTGCCATAAAGTTACCGAGGCCCCCAAATAAATGGTAGTTGCCATGGAAGTATGCCGGCTAGGGAAGGAATAACTAGACGGCAATTTACCTGCCGGAACTACGCGTGGATCTCTTACCCATGGACGATAGACGCAAGCGGTTAGTTTAATAAGGGCGGTCAAAGCAAGACATACATAAAGCGAGGCCAAGGTTAACAGTCCGCGCCGTTTATCCCAGCACCAATAAATCAATATAGGCAATAAAAGCGCGTAAGAGGACCCAAACGAAGAAACCCCTTGCATAAACGTGGTCCAACCGTCATGCGCAGTGATTCTAATATCTTGCAACCAAAGAAGATAAGTAATATCCATACGCAACCACACTACCCGTTACAAAACGGCACAGATTCCAAACAAGAGCGAAAACCCCACTAACATCATAATCGGCGTATCCATGGAATGGGGCGAAAAAGCTTCCGCAAACGTCATTACCGGCGGGAATACTACCACCGCCGTCCAAAATTCCTGCGGGCTAGCAAATTGTCCCCTATATAAGACAAGAAATAATAATGCACAAATATATACACAGGCACTGCCGGCGTAAGAACGCACGTACCGATTTTTCATATTCCACGACGGAACGACATATTTCTTTTTTCCTAAGTAAGTTCCCACAGGCTCGGCTAATCCGTCCCCGATAGCTACAGTAAAAACCACCACAGCCGCAAGTAATGGCAAACCTAAATAGGTTTCAAACACTTGTTTAAAAATAGTAATAATCAACAGTCCGGGGAGCATATTGCCCAGCACAATCCATTTGAGTGTATTGGGCCGGTCTTCCACCCGGTCTAATGAGTTAAACTGCAACATAAAAAAAGTGGAGCGTTCGCGTATGGGTTTTATCAGTATCAAAAACATTAAAAGTACAAATAAAGATTCCCATAAATGCGGCAAAATCCCCAACGGTTCTGTCGGCGGGCTCAATAGCGGCACTAAATACGCCGCAAAGTGTTGGATTTTACGGGTATAGTTAACTTTAAACCAACCATTTTTAGAGGTCATAATATACCCTTTTGCATCTACATGGCAGTAGTGACGGCATAATAAGCCGCCCCCCAACGCCAACATCATCATGACAAACAGTTTTACGCCCGTCATCATGAAAAACCTGCGCGCTTCAAACAAATGCGGGTCTGCAACAATTGTCCAAATAAGCAATAGGACAAACAACACAAGCCACAAAATCAAAAACTGTAAATCAAATGTTTTCGTCCATTTTTCATCATAATTGCCAGCTACTTCCCCCGGCATAAGTACTTTTTGTTCCATAAGAAGCCCTCTATCATGTGTTTTATTTATTTTAGCATATTCAGCTGAGAGGACAAGAAATAGCATAAACCCATTTGTCTTAAGTTTCTAGCCCAGAATTTTCTCACATGTAGGGTATTCTTGGAACGTGAGGCAGAATTGCCGGTAGTCGCTAATCTTTGCTACGCACTGGTGAAACTCGAACTAGCCAAAGTGTCAAAATAATAATGGGAAGCGCGAAAATAAATAATAAAAGAATGGTACACTATAGTGGACACGCGCTCGTCGGTAGTTGGGCGCGCCTAGAGGGCGCCATTTTTTAGACAATTAGAACACTTCGGTATTCTTTTTTTGTGCCAAAAATCATTAAAACCGCTTCACTCTTCTATGACAGTAGGGCTG
>JAGCXL010000025.1 GCA_017961295.1 Elusimicrobiaceae bacterium | reverse complement strand
CCGATAAAACCGAAGACCGTGAAGTAATCTTTAAGGGTATTGACCAGTCCTACTATTACGAAGGGTACGGTCAAGGCAAATAAATCTTACTAGTGAGGGTTATATGAAAAAAACAGTATTTTTAGTGAGCATGTGTATTGTGTTATTAGGATGTGGGTCTTATGCGATTAAAGATGGGAAAAAAATCTCTTTAACAGAACCGACAGCAGAAGGGTATACTCAAATTTTAGAGGGATGGGAAAATGCCAGTGAGTCTCATCTAATTGAACGGTGGGGTGTGCCGACACAAACTTACGAAGTAAATGGAAAAAAATACTTATTATATAAAGAAGAAAATTATCTAACCCTAAACGGAAATTCTTATCATTTTTATTGTGATACTACCTTTACCGTAGAGAATGGCAAAATTGTGTATTGGAAATATAGTGGAAATAAATGTAAAGCGGTGTATAAGGAAACCAATTAAGTAAAAAGAACTTGTAAAATAACAATGCCCCGCGTGTGCGGGGTTTTTTATCGCAAAATGTTAAGATTTGCGAAAACCTCTCTTAGACGATAAATTAGCATAAATGTTAAGATTATCACTAAAGAAATGTTAAGATAAAAATTCCCGAACGGGAAGATTTTTCCAAATTTCTGCCATTTCTCTTAAAATATTCCCGATCGGGAAAAAAATACTTGACAAAATCCCACTAAATTATGTTAAAATTTACCTATCGGGAATAATTTTTACTGAACGGGAAAACTATGATTATTAAAAATTCAAAAGATATGGGACATATGGTCCGCAATACACGCAAGGATAAAAAAATCACGCAAGCACAACTCGCCGCCGCCGCAGGAGTCGGAGTTCGGTTTATTGTGGATTTGGAATCCGGCAAAGAAACAATTGCACTTAATAAAGCACTTAAAGTATTAACCGTATTGGGACTAGACACGGAGGTCAAGTAACATGTCCGAAAAACAACTCTCCGTTCGGTTATACGGGAACCCTATTGGCGTTTTGAAACAGGATAAAGCCGGAAAGATTTCTTTTACTTATAATCCGGATGCTAGTTTTGCCATTTCTCATAGTTTGCCGTTACAAACAAAACCGTTTGAAGAAAAACAATGCCTCCCGTTCTTTAATGGGTTACTTCCCGAAAATGAAGAAACCCGCAAAACACTAGCGGCTATGTTTCGTATTAGTGCCACGAATGATTTTTCACTGTTAGAGGCCATCGGTGGGGATTGTGCAGGGGCCTTGTCTTTTGTCCCTATGGATACCCCTATAACACCTCAAGAATTTTTGAAGTTGGATGGTGTAGCCCTAACGGAAGAAGAATGGCTTAAATATGTGCAATCTCTACCGAAACGTCCGTTAGGTAATTCGCCGGATAATGCGAGAAGATTATCCTTGGCAGGTGCACAGGATAAAACTTCCGTTACACTACTTAATGGAAAAATGTTACTTCCCAGAGCAGGAACTCCCTCTACACATATTTTGAAAACTCCTATTCAACATATTGACTATTCCGTGTTGAACGAATTTTTGTGTATGAATGTGGCCAAACAACTTGAGCTAGATGTGGCGGATTGCACTATGTACACGATAAAGGGTATGCGTGTGTTACTTGTAAAACGCTACGACCGGATGTTAAAAGACGATGCTGTCAAACGGTTGCACCAAGAGGACTTTTGCCAGGCATTGGCAGTTTTAAGTAAAAATAAATACCAAGCCGAAGGCGGCCCTAATTTTGCCACCGTTTTTAAGTTGCTTTTTATAACGGATAATCCGGTAAAGGCGAGACTAGAGCTAGCCAGACGGGTTATGTTTAATTTCTTGATTGGCAACAATGATGCCCATGCCAAAAATTCCTCATTATTGTACAAAGACATAAAACCTGTCTTAGCCCCTGCTTATGATCTTTTGTCTACTGCTGTCTATCCGGAATTGACAACTAAAATGGCCATGTATATCGGCTCTTCCAAAGAGGCAGAATGGGTCAACGCAAAGGATTGGCAGTTATTTTGCCAAGAGACAGATTTATCGTTTGCTTGGTTCAAAAAAGAGTTCATCAAATTAGCCCATGCATTACCGGACCAACTCCAGACAACGATTCTTCATTCAAACTTAACAAAAGAAGAAAGTGTGTGGGCAAAGAAATTACTAGATCTTTGTGCGAAAAATTCCAAGGAACTAATTCATCGTTTAGAATTATAGCTTGAGATAAAATTCAAATAACAAAGCCCCGTTAACACGGGGTTTTCTGTTGTTAGGTGTGCAAATTACGATGGGAAGTGTCCACGTTTGGACACTAATTTTCTGCCTACAATTCCCAGGTTGCGCATCGAACCCCCGTCGAGCCCTGTCCAAACCATATAAAAAATGCTTAAATTTTCAGAACTTTTTGTATAAGAATAATGGGCAGAGTTTTGGACACCTCTCCGTCGAGAGTTCGATGCCTGTTGGGCGCATCGAACTAGCCCAAAATATAGTGTCCAACCTACATACTTTTGGACACTATAAAACGACAATTATTTTGGTTAACTTTGACAACTTATGTATCCAATAGCGTATAAGTACTGGCAGAAAAGGAAATGCTAATTAAGTTTGGCTTTGAAATTTTTATAAGCAGTGGCGGCCAAAACAAGTGCCATGCCTAGCAGAACACTGAAATATTGCCAAAAGAACGCATAATCGCCGCCTTTTAAGATGATGTTGCGGAAATTAGTACAGGCATACAT
>JAGCXL010000024.1 GCA_017961295.1 Elusimicrobiaceae bacterium | reverse complement strand
CTTGGTACATGACGCGCGCTACGGCAAGACCTTAAAACGCGCTGCCAAATTCCACGCGCACGATGAAGCGAACACCAGCAAACTGGGCGACAAAGTAGAAATTATGAGCACCCGCCCTGTTTCTAAAACGACCAAATGGCGTGTTTCCAAAATTGTGGAAAAAGCCAGAGCCTAGTTAGGAGTTACTTAACGTATGATTCAATTAAGAAGCATCCTCAATGTGGCCGATAACTCCGGCGCCCGTAAAGTACAATGCTTTAAGGTGCGCGGCGGCCACCACCGGGATATCGCAACCTTGGGAGACGTGATTATGTGCTCCGTACGGGATGCGATCCCGACCTCAGCCATTAAAAAAGGCGACGTGGTACGTGCTGTTGTAGTGCGCGTAGCCCGTGAAAAAAGACGCAAAGACGGTTCCTATATCCGCTTTGATGACAACGCTGTTTGCATCATCAACGATAATGGCGAACCCAAAGGCACCCGTGTATTCGGCCCCATTGCCCGCGAACTTAGAGAAAAGAATTTCTTAAAAATCATTTCTCTGGCACCGGAGGTAGTATAGGTATGAACGTGAAAACGAAAGATACTGTGCTCATTTTAGCCGGTAAAGACAAAGGCAAAAAAGGCGAAGTGAAATCCGTTAACCCGACCAAAAATACGGTTGTAGTAACTGGGGTAAACATGGTTTCTAAACACCAAAAGCCTTCTCAAAATAAGCAAGGCGGCATCGTGCAGGTAGAAGCCCCCATCCACGCCTCTAACGTGGCGGTGGTTTGCCAAAAATGCAAAAAAGCCATGACGCCTAAAGTGCAAATTACGGCCGACGGTAAAAAAACGCGTGTCTGCCGCAAATGCAACGAAGCAATTATCTAATTAGGTACTGAAAATGACTGCTAAAAAAGAAACCAAAGTAACTAAAGCGCCCGAAGGATACGTTCCTACCTTACAAGCGCTCTACAAAGAAAAAGTGCTTCCGGCCTTGCTCAAAGAAATGGGAGTAAAAAGCCCCATGGCCGCGCCGAAACTCACGAAGATCGTGATCAACATCGGCGTAAAAGAAGCCCGCGAAGATATTAAAGCGATGGAAATCGCCAAGAACGATTTATCTGCCATCGCCGGACAAGCCGCGCAAGTGCGCCGTGCTAAAAAGTCCATTTCTAACTTCAAATTGCGTGAAGGTATGCCCATCGGCGTACGCGTAACCTTACGCGGTGCGCGTATGTATGAATTTATGGAACGCTTTATTTCCATTGCCTGCCCGCGCATCCGCGACTTCCAAGGCTTCAACCCGAGCTTTGACGGGAGAGGCAACTTGAACTTGGGGATTAAAGAACACTATATTTTCCCGGAAATTGATGTGGAAAAATCTCCCAAAGCATACGGTATGAACATTACGTTTGTTACCACTGCCGATAACGATAAAACGGGCCGCTTGCTCATGGATTATATGGGCTTGCCGTTCCGCAAATCGGGTAAATAAGGAGCAAAAAACATGGCTACGAAAGCATGGGTTGCAAAAATGGCGAAAGACCAAAAGTTTGCTGTGCGCTACCACAACAGATGCCAAATCTGTGGTCGTGCCCGCGGTTACTACCGCGACTTTGGTCTGTGCCGTATCTGCCTGAGAAAAATGGCTCACCAGGGGTTAATTCCTGGTCTTAAAAAATCCAGTTGGTAATTTAACAGGAGGAGCTGCCTAAGCGGGCCAACTCTGCACCGCAGAAAGTAGTTTGCAAAGGCAACTTAGAATATGGATCCAATCGCAGATTTCTTAACCAGAATAAGAAACGCTAATATGAAGAAAAAAGAAAAAGTGGATATCCCTTTTTCTAAAATCAAAACCGAAATTGCGCGCATCCTTAAAGAAGAAGGATACATTGCCAATTTCAAAGCCGTCCACAACGAAACCAAAGGCGGCGTGGTAAGAGTATTTTTGAAATACACGCCCGAAAACGAAAGCGTGATCCAAGGTTTAAGACGTGTTTCTAAACCCGGTTCTCGCGTGTACAGCGCGTACGACAATATTCCCAAAGTGCGTGGTGCGTTCGGTATTTCTATCTTGTCCACTTCCAAAGGTCTCATGACCGATGCACAAGCCAAACAAGCCAAAATCGGCGGCGAAGTATTGTGCCAGGTATGGTAAGGGGGAATTATGAGTAGAATCGGTAAAAAAGTGATCAACATTCCCGCTAAAACCAAAGTGGAAATTAAAGATAACGTAATCACCGCTTCCGGTGCGTTAGGTTCTTTGTCCTACACCGTTCCGGCCGGGATTACCCCCAAATTAGACAATGGCACCCTTTCCTTCTCTATTGAAGAGAAAGACTTCAAAGCCTTAAACGCTTTACACGGTACCACCCGTGCCAACGTGTTTAACATCATTGAAGGTGTTACCAACGGTTTTACCAAAGTGTTGGAAATCAACGGCTTAGGTTATCGTGCTAACGTAGCCGGCAAAAAACTCAATTTGGAATTGGGTTTTTCGCACCCGGTCAATTTGGATATCCCTACGGGACTTACGGTAACGGTAGACCCTAAAACCGGGTTTGTTACCATCAAAGGAAGCGACAAGTTTTTAGTTGGTGACTTTGCCGCTAAAATCCGCCGCATCCGCCCGCCGGAGCCCTATAAAGGCAGCGGTATTAAATACCAAGGCGAACACATTGTACGCAAAGCCGGTAAGACCGCAGCGGGAGGTAAATAATTATGGCTACTAAACAAGAAAGATACCAATACAGAAAAGACCGCAGCCGCGGGCACCTGCTCAAAAATGGTGCTCATCGCCCGCGCTTGTCTGTTTACAGAAGCTTGAAATACATGTATGCCCAAATTATTGACGACAACACCCACAGCACGTTAGTATCTGCGACTACGTTGTCCAAAGAATTTGAAGGCAAATTTGAGACCTCCGCCAAGAGCATTGAGGCTGCCAAAGCCCTCGGTGCCGCAATTGCCAAAAAAGCGATTGACAAAGGCATCAAAGAAGTGATGTTTGACCGCGGCGGACGCGTCTATCACGGCAGAATCAAAGCATTAGCCGATGCTGCCCGCGAAGCAGGATTAAAATTCTAAGTAGATAGGTGAATTTAATGTCTAACGAAGAAAGAAAAGAAGCGAAAGGCAAAAGAGCCGAGTTTCAAAAAGCCAAACCCGCTGCCGAAGGGAAAACGACCGTTATTAACGTCGCTCGTACCACCAAGGTAGTAAAAGGCGGTAAACGCATGGGTTTCCGTGCCTTAGTTGTAGTGGGCAACGGTCAAGGCAAAGTAGGCGTAGCGATTGGAAAGGCCAATCAAGTACAGGCCGCTATCGCCAAAGCCGAAACACATGCGCGCAAGCACATGATTACGTTCCCGATTGTGGGCGATACGATTCCGCACGAAGTAATTGGCAAATTTGGTGCCGCCTCTGTGTGGATGAAACCTGCCGCCCCCGGTACCGGTGTAATCGCCGGGTCCGGTGCGCGCTTGTTATTTGAAGCTGCCGGGATTAAAGACGTGCTTGCCAAGAGCTTAGGCAGCACCAACCCGTGCAACTTGGTATACGCCACCATGGAAGCTTTTAAACAACTTAAAAGCAAAGAGACGGTAAACGTCCTTCGCGGTAAAGCCGAAAAAGCTGAAGCCGCTGCCGAAGTAAAGACGGAAGAAAAGGCCGCCTAGTGTTAAGGAGAATAAATTATGGTAACTTTAAATAAACTTTTCCCGAAACACGGTTCCCGCAAAGCCAAACGCCGCTTGGGTATCGGCCCGGGATCTGGCTTGGGTAACTACTGTACCAAAGGGATGAAAGGGCAAACCTCTCGTTCCGGTAACACCCGTAAGGAAAGCAAAGAAGGCGGACAGATGCCGTTAATCCGCCACACGCCTAAAAGCGGTTTTTCCAACAAAGATTTTGCCACTCGTTACGATTATGTAAACATTGGCTCTTTGGAAAAGCTCTTTGTTGCCGGTGCGGAAGTAACCCCTGAAGCTTTGAAGAAGGCCGGTGCTATTCACTGCGCTTGCCGCGTGAAAGTGCTTGCCAACGGGACTTTAACCAAGGCCCTAAAAGTATCTGCTCATGGTTTTTCTGCTACGGCCAAAGCCGCAATTGAAAAAGCCGGCGGCAGCGTAACCGTTATTGAGAACAAATAATGTCCAATAATACAGTTGCAAATATCTTTAACGCCCCCGAACTCAAAAAGCGTCTGCTTTTTGTGATCGGGGCGTTGGCTGTTTTCCGGGTGGCTGCGGCCATCCCGATACCCGGTATTAATACGGATGTTCTGCGCCAACTTTTTGCCGCACACCAAAATGGTATTTTAGGTTTTATGAATATCTTTTCGGGCGGAGCGTTGGGGCGCTTTTCCATTTTAGCATTGGGTATTATGCCGTACATCAACGCCTCCATTATCATGGGGCTCGTGCGCGGGGCGCATATTTTCCCGGCGCTGGACCGCATGCATAAAGAAGGCGAAAGCGGACGTAGAAAAGAAAACCAAATTACTCGTATTTTTGCACTGTTTTTAGCCCTTTTGCAGGGCGGTATGATGACGTTTGCCATTTCGCGCGTAGAAGGCGCGGGTGGGGTTCCGGCGGTGGTAAACCCGAACTTCTTGTTCTTTGCCACCACGCTGCTAACATTGGCGGCCGGGACCATGTTTGTCATGTGGTTAGGGGAACAAATCACCGAAAAAGGGGTGGGCAACGGTATTTCGCTCATCATCTTTGCCGGTATCGTAGATCGTTTGCCTGCCGCAATCAACGAAATTGTCAACCGCGTGCAAACCGGGGAAATGGATTTCTTTGTGGCGATGGTCATTTTTGCCGCGGCGGTAATTATTACCGCTTTAGTGGTCTGGCTCGAGACGGCGCAACGCCAAATCCCGGTCCAGTATGCCAAACGCCAAATCGGCAACCGCATGTACGGTGGCCAAGCTAGCTATTTACCGCTCAAAGTAGATCAAAGCGGGGTAATCGCTGTAATCTTTGCCTCGTCTGTAATCTCTTTGCCGCTTACGGTGGCCAGCTTTAACCAAGAAGCCGAGTGGGCCCAAAAAATCTTGGGGTTGTTTAACCACAGCAGTTTCTGGTATATGGCTTTATTCTCTGCCTTAATCATCTTCTTCTGTTATTTCTACAACTCGATGACCATTAACCCGGCCGATCTAGCTGATAACATGAAGAAATGGGGCGGCTTTATTCCCGGTATTCGCCCCGGTGAACCAACCAAAAATTACATTGAGTGGGTTATGAACCGCATTACGTTCTGCGGCGCCATCTTTGTATGTTTGGTGGCGGTTTTGCCGGATGCGTTCCGTGCGTACTTCGGAGTAGATTTCTACTTCGGCGGTACGGCGCTACTAATCGTTGTCGGTGTAGCGTTGGATACGGTCAGCCAAGTGCAGGCGCACTTATTGGCGCGCAATTATGAACCTTTGATGAAGGGTTCTAAACGCATTAAAGGCCGCTGGTTTAACGTAGGGCAGTAAGTTTTGAATTTTCCTCTTGCGTGTAAAACGCAAGAGGAAAATTGCCTTTAAGAGGGATATTTGTGAATATTATTTTAATGGGCTGCCCGGGTGCCGGAAAAGGGACTCAATCAGCCCGCCTAAAAGAAACGTTTGGACTGACGCACATTTCCACCGGGGATATGCTCCGCTCGGAAATGGCGGCCGGTTCAGCGTTAGGCAAACAAGTGTCCGCGCTTATCAATCAGGGTAGTTTGGTACCGGATGAACTGATGATTTCTATGTTAGAAAAAGTCATCAGTCAAGCGCAAAAAGGCGTTATTTTGGACGGTTTCCCGCGCACCGTAGCACAAGCACAAGCATTAGACACGATGATGCAACGCTTAGAGCGGCAAATCAATGCCGTAGTGATGATTGATTTACCGGAAAGCGAAGTTATAAAACGGTTATCTATGCGCCGTTTGTGCAAAAAATGCGCAAAGCCGGCAGCTACTTCCACGCAACCAGCGTGTGAGTGCGGTGGAGAGTTGTATGTACGTGCGGACGACGCGCCCGCAAGCGTCAAGCACCGTTTAGAAGTGTATCGGGCCCAAACGTTGCCGGTTAAAGAGTATTACCAAAATTCCGGCAAGTATGTGGAAATTAACGGCAACCAAACGCCGGACCAAGTTTTTGAGGATATTAAAAATGTCCTCAAGAAGGTAAAATGATTGAAGTAAAAAGTGAAAGCGAACTGGCAAAAATGCGGGCCTCCGGGAAAGTGACGGCGGCGGTCTTAAAGAAAATGACCGAAATCGTTGCACCGGGTTTGTCCACCTTGGACCTGGATCGCGAGGCCGAAAAAACAATCCGCTCCTTCGGGGCGACACCGTTGTTTTTAGGCTATTATGGGTTTCCGGGCAGTATTTGCGCATCTGTAAACGAAGAAGTCGTGCACGGAATCCCAAAAAAAGATAAAATATTAAAGAGTGGTGATATTATCAGTATTGATACAGGAGCCCGCCTTGACGGTTTCTGTTCAGATGCCGCAATCACCCTCGCTGTAGGAAAAGTTTCCGATGAAGCCCAACGGCTCATGGACGTGACAAAAAAGTCCCTCTATAAAGCCATCGGGCAAGTCAAAGCCGGGCGTCGTTTAGGCGACGTACAACATGCGGTGGAAACTTTTGCTATAGAACATGGTATGGGCGTTGTGCGCGATTATTGCGGGCACGGTATTGGCCGCAATATGCACGAAGAGCCTAGCATTCCCAATTTCGGCAAACCCGGAACCGGGCCTGTGCTGGAAGCGGGGATGGTGTTGGCGATTGAGCCCATGCTTACTGCGGGAACGTATAAGGTCAGGGAGTTGTCCAACGGGTGGACGGTGGTCACGCAAGACGGAAGTTTAGCGGCCCACTTTGAACATACCGTCGCGGTGACAGCTAACGGCAGTGAAATTTTTACTGCTTTTGAATAGTTTGCGTGCGATGGCTCGCGCGCGAGTATTCCTAATTTAATCCGAACTCGGAGTTGTATGAGTGATAAAATCGAAATTGAAGGTAAAGTTCTAGAAGCCCTGCCTAACGCGATGTTTAAAATTGAAATCCCGGGCGGTAAAGTAATTCTAGGGCATATATCCGGCAAAATGAGAGTTCATCATATAAGAATCCTGCCGGGCGATAAAGTAAAGTTGGAGCTTTCTCCGTACGATTTAACCCGTGGCCGGATCACTTATAGGGAGAAATAAATGAAAGTCAGAGCCAGTGTAAAAAAGATATGTCAAAAATGCAAAATCATTAAACGTAACGGCGTAGTCCGTGTGGTTTGCGAAGTAGCAAAACACAAACAACGCCAAGGTTAATTTAAGGAGTCCGAAAGAATTATGGCTAGAGTCGCAGGT
>JAGCXL010000023.1 GCA_017961295.1 Elusimicrobiaceae bacterium | reverse complement strand
TTAATCCGTTCCTTAAAAAATGCAAAAATACCGTCGTTAAATATCTTTTTGCGGTATTTGGTCGGTAATACTATTTGGTATCGGCAGTGATAAACGCAGTGGCTTAATTTAGTAAGTTCCATACCTAGATGGTACTAAATATGAAGATTTAGGGATACACACTCAATCCCTCGGGCTTACGCCCGGGGTTTATTGTGAGCAGTAGTTATAAATCCCCGTTAGGCCTAGCGCCCAACGGGGATTTTTTGTAAACCACTCATAGCATGGAAAATTTGGCAAGTTTAGGTATGTTACGGTAAATATTCTGATGCTGAAAAAATCAACAGAAAATAATTTATATGGTATAATGAGAGAATAACGCCGGAACACCCTGAATATGAGAAATAGGAAAATGAAATTAATAATACTTGTTATAGGTATAACAGTTGTATGCATGGTGTTTTTTCTTATTAAGCGACACAACATGCATAATTCCAAAGTATTTCCCCTCTATCGTTCTTTGCATTGGGGTGGAGAAGCCGAAATGGAAAAATGGTTGGCAACCGGCGGCAATGTAAATATTACAGATGAAAATGGGAATACGCCACTTTATTATGCGGTTGGATATGCAGGGAAAATATATGATCCTACCAACTTTACAGGAACAAAACGCGCTGTTAGCAAAAAAACTATTAACTTATTACTAGAAAAAGGGGCAAATGTAAATGTAAAAAATAATAATGGTGCAACTCCCATATACAGGTCTTTTGGGTCTGGGACAACACAAATATTATTAGATCAAGGGGCAATTCTCAATACTCAAGATAACGACGGAGATACTCCTCTACATGCCGCCGTGTTAGGAAGATATAGTTCTGATTTGGATTTACTATTGGAAAAAGGGGCAAATGTAAACGCACAAAATAAAAAAGCAAGGACTCCTTTACACATACTAGTGATTACTTCGTTTTTTGACTCTAATTTTGTCGATACGGATTTTGAGAAAAAGCGGGATCTGGCAATCGCACAAAATTTGCTAACGTACGGGAGTAATGTAAATCTGCGGGATAATGATGGAAAAACTCCGCTTATGTTAGCCCAAGAGAGAGGATTTACGGAAATGGTTAACCTCTTAAAATCCGCCGGAGCAACGGAGTAAAAACATATGGAACAATTAGCTAATATGTCTGTATGGGCACAAATACTGGGTTGGGGTGTTTTTATGGGCCTTAATGGCTACATTGGGGCCACTTGTCCGGGCCTTAACTTGGCCGTCTTGGCTTTTGTGGGTTCGTTTGCTAGCCGCAAAGTCGGAATATGGTTACTAGTAGTGGCAATTATTATTACATTGTTGGAGACTGCCTGGTATATTTTAGCCATGTACGCGGCGGGAATGAGTTCTTTGGGAAACGCGAAAACAACTAGTTTTTTACAACAAGGCACTGGTTTTTTGAACCTCATTGTAGCCGGGATTGTATTTTTTATGCTATTAAGCAAATTTGGTAGTTCTTTTGCTTCTCCTAAATGGTTAACTGTGGCGATAGTTCTCTTATTTTACGTTGCCGGAGCTTGGGCAGGAGTTAAATACTGGATTCCGGTTGTAAGCCAATTCCTAGCATTGGGCGGAGTGGGTTTACTAATGGTGTTGTCTACGACGACTTCCTATATTCCGTTGCTTATTGGTTCTTCGTTATTTTTAGCGTTAGGTGTAATATGGGGCGTAGAACTTGCACAATGGGGCCACGAAAAAGCTAATGATATACAGGAAGATAAGATAAATAGCCAACTTTTAGAGGCAGTAGCCAACAATCAACAAGAACAAATTGCCAAATTGTGGAATACTGCGGACCGTAATGCAAAAAAAGGTGCCCTAGAGAATGCTTTGACTGCAAAAAATAAAGAACTTGTCAGTTTTTTAATAAAACGGGGAGTGGAAATTAATGATACCATGCGACACGCCGTGTATGACAATGACATTGACACAATTAAAATGTTGGTAGAAGCCGGGGGTACCCTAGAACCCGTCTATGTGGAAGATGCGGCTAATTCGGATTTTCTCCCTGCCGTACAGTTTTTTGTAGACCAGGGAGTAGATATTAACCAAGAATATAATCGTCCTTTGAGCAAAGCTTGTGAAAAAGGCCATATAGAAATTGCCGAATACTTGCTTAAAACCGATAAAAATTCGCAGGAAACATTAGACGAAGCCCTTGTAGAACTCTGTTCAAGTTCCTCTTATTACGACAATGAAACAGCTAAAGTAAATTTAGCTAAACTTTTATTGAAACAAGGTGCACAAGCCAACAGCCATGCAGATGCCTTTAATCAAACGCCCCTGCATGGTGCAAGTTCTCGTGGTCCATTAGAACTTGTAAAACTTCTCGTCAGTAACGGAGCGGACGTAAACGCCATAAATGAGGATGGAACGACTCCTTTGCGAGATGCAGTACAAGAAGACAAACTGGAAATTGCCAAATTTCTCTTACAACAAGGAGCGAATCAAACCATCAATCAAAGATACGAATTCAAAAACGGGTCCTCTTCTGGGGACGGAGAAACGGCTCTATTTAATGCAAGTAGCGCAGCCATGGCAAAATTGTTAATAGAAAACGGAGCCCAAATAGCTGTTGTAAATAAAGCCGGACAATCCGTGCTGTTAAACGCCATTAATAAGCGAAATCCTGAATTAGTCAAGGTTCTTTTAGATAACGGAGCAGAAGTTAATAAGCAGGATAACAAAGGCACAACGGCCTTACTCTCAGCCGTGCGCGATAGTTGGTATACTAGCGACACAGAAATAGTCAAATTACTGCTGGATAGAGGCGCGGGTGTGAATATAGCAGATAAAGAAGGAAACACTCCGTTATCATTAGCGAAAAAAGAAACCAACTCTGAAGTAATCGCTCTTTTAAAATCCGCCGGAGCTAAGGAATAGCTATGACACCACAAGAAGAACAATTTTTACAAGCGGCTGAAAAAGGCAATAAAGAATATGTCCAAGTAAACCTTAATAATATAAGTTTAGAGGTTAAAACCGCCGCTTTTGTGCTGTCATCATCTATTGAAATAAGCCAAGTTTTACTGAGTAATGGGGTTGACATCAATGCCCGGGCTACTGAAATACAAGAGGAGAATTATGTGAGTGATTGGACGGCTCTTGGCTATGCGTGCGCAACTGCTAATCTAATCAAAGTAAAATGGCTTGTTGCAAAGGGAGCAGACCTGCATAAAACGTCCCATTTAATTCGCCCGGACCGTTTTACGAACTGGGAAAGCGATTGTACTCCACAAGAAATTACTAATTCATTAACAATAGCCGAAATAGTTCGTATAAACAATAGCCGTATCTCCTCAAAAGAAGCATTATTGTTTGACGCTGTGAAATTTGGCTTTACAGAGGAAGTTGGAAATATTATAGAACAAGGTATCAATGTAAATATTTTAAATTCCAATGGGGAAACACCCCTGATAGTCGCGGTAAAAAATGGGAAGGATACTATTTTGGACATATTACTTTCTGCCAAAGCTAATGTTTCTATTAAAGATAAAGACGGATTTTCTGCATTGTTATATGCTGCGTCGGCAGGTAACCCTCAAAGTGTGGAAAGTTTATTACAAGCCGGGGCTAATCCAAATGATACTTTACCCAATAATCAGACCGCTTTAATGCTAGCCGCACGATCCGGAAACAGCGAAACGGTTCATTTGTTAATAGAAGCCGGAGCAGATGTTATGAAATGCGCGGATAACGGTTATTCAGTGTCCTTATATGCGGTTATTGGGGGCAGTATAACGGCCTTACAGGAATTGCTTAAACACGGGGTTGCCAAGATGGAAACTCCACAGGGAACTACTGCACTAATGTTAGCCGTCCGTGAAGAAAATCTTAATATGGTAAAATTTTTGCTAGAGATGAATGCTGATGTAAACGCACGAGATAATAATGGGCAAACTGCTTTAAAAATAGCTAATGTTCATAATAAACCCGAAATTATAGCCCTGCTCAAATCCGCCGGAGCCAAGGAGTAACCATGACGTCACAAGAGGAACAATTTTTACAAGCGGTTTGTAAGGAAAATATCGATTACATTACCGCACATGTAAAGGATATAACAAAAGAAATTTTGCGCTCTGTATTTGTTACAACCCCTTCTATTGCTGTGTGTGAGGCTTTATTAAAGAGCGGTGTAGATGTGAATATTTGGGCCAGAATTGTTCCTTATTCAGGCCCATACAGTGCCCCGCAAGAGTGTACGGCGCTGTATTTTGCCTGTAAAAATGAAATGATAGCAAAAGCTCAGTGGCTATTAGAACACGGCGCGAATGTGGAAGAGGGATGGCGGATTATGCCGCACAGTATAGATGAGTACGAACGAAGTACGCCCTTAAAAGCGGCGGTTGCTAATGGGAATATCCAGCTGGTTTCGTTGCTGTTACAACATCATGCGGATGCAAATAATAAAACAGCATCTTTTGATACAGCTTTAGATGTTGCATTAGCGCAAAATCCCATTAATCTGGGAATTATCAATCTCTTGAAATCCGTCGGAGCAAAGGAGTAACCATGTTACTGCCTAGTGTGATTTTTCTATTCTTATGTTGCGTATGTTCCCTTTGTATCCTACGGATGCGCAAATTACGTGATGCCCCAATGAGTTGGGGTATCATGGGCAAAGTTATTGCTGTATTTTTATTATGTTGCTTTTGTTTTATTTTTGGACTATTTTGTGTGTTAAAAGGCACAACCCTAGCTCAGTGGCCTCTTTTAAAGTATTTTGTAATAGGAATCTTTGCCTGTTTTACCCTAGTATTTAGTTTTTTTGTTTATGACTTAAGATTTCACTTCGCTATATCTACAGGCTTCTTTGTAGGACAAAAAATACATGATAATACTCCTAAATGGTTTCATCTGTTTTTGGGGGTGCTAGTGGTAGCTTTTGTATTGTGGGGTGTATGGCTGATAGTACATGAACTTTCCCAACAAAACCATTACAAACGATTGCAATACACCGCACACAGTATTTTTCAAGCAGAACAGGCCCATTATGTAGAGTACGGTAAATATACCGCCAATATGGAGAAATTAGATGTAGAATTGCCCATTATGGCACACGAACAATACACCAAAGGCGGTTACGCTTATGACAACGGGGAAAAGGTAGAAACTCCCGAAATGTACAGTGCCTATACTGCAAAAGGGGATAGTTTTGTGGTGCAAGTTATGGGTGTTGAAGATGACCCAAAGGCACTTAATTTATCTACCGTACTGGAAATTTCTGTATCCGGCAAGTTTGGCACGTTGCCTGCCTCTTACTCTATCCGTCATTTTTTTGGCACGGACCAACCCGAAATGCCTGTTTTATTCCAGTGTGATGTGACAATACTCCACGCCGAAACCGAAGTACAAGCCGAAAAAGATATACGCAAAGGAGGGCGTTTCTGCAAGCGGTTAGGCGCACAACCTACCGATAACCCGCTAATTTGGCTGTTCTAATACTACATTGTCAGTTGACATTCTCATTGACTGCCGGAATTAAAATGTAATAGAATAGGAAAGGTCAAAATATTCACCAAGGAGAACTAAAATGAAAAAATGGATTATATTCGGTGTTGCTTTGCTTGGTTTAGCATCATTTCAAACCGTCCATGCGGAAGGGATACAAGCAGGTAAAGCGATGATTAGTTTGTACGGCGGTTTAACGATGGGATTGCAGGATTCCGGTTTGAATTTCGCTGATAAAGATTTTGCTTGGGGACATGTAGGTGGCGAAATTGGCTTATCTGGATTATATTTTCTTACTGAGTATTTTGGTATAGGAGCAGATATCCGGTATGCAGGATTTGCTGGAAGCGATAAAGAAGTTTGGGATAGGAGATCGCTGCCGTATCACAAACACCGTTTAGATATGGACATGAATACTTTTCACTTAATGGCACTTACTCGTGTAAATTTAAATCCGTACAATCAAGTCCGTTTCTATATTCCTTTTGGAGCAGGGTTGACAGTCGCTACCGGCCGACTGAAATATCAGTTTGATGATTGGTATAATATTGACGCTTCTGCTACGAACGCTTCTTTTGGATATTTCGCGGGTTTGGGAGTGGAATATGACATGCAAGATGGCGCAATGGCTGTAGGGTTTGAAACCCGTTACACGGCTTTTCGCTATGACATGAACCGGTTAACATCTCGTATCGATGTGGAACAACGCCCTGGCAAAGAGAATTACAGTTATTTATCTTTTTTGATTACTTTAAGCTTTAAATAGCAGGTAATATATGCCCAATAACGAAGAACTATTACACGCTAGTTTGGACGGGAATTTACAACAAGTTGAGCAATTACTTTCTTGCGCAATAAATGTAGATACCATTACCCCCGACGGAGTTACCTCCTTGATGTATGCCAGTGGTTTGGGATATGTTGAAATAGCAAAGGCCCTAATCAAAGCCGGTGCAAATGTTAATGCAAAAGCTCGCACGGGGGTAACAGCTTTGATGTGGGCTTGTAGTCCTCTTTTAGCCCAGCAACTCAAAAAAGAATTTCTTCCCCAAAAACAGCTAGAAATAATTGTGGAATTGATAAAGGCTGGGGCGGAAGTAAATGCCATTAATAACGACGGGGACACGGCAATTTTGTATGCTTGTGCATGCAACCAATTGGAAATCGTAGGAGCACTCACCTCCGCAGGAGCAGATGTTATTATTAAAAACAAAGCAGGGATATCTGCCCTAACTATGGCAATTAATAATCGGCAAGAGTTTCTTGTTGATTTTTTGCTTAGTGCCAGCGGTACTACCTTGAAAAAACGCCCCATTACTTTGGGAAACGGAATCTCCGGCTTGGAAATAACTCTTTCATACAAAAATGGGACGCAGGAACAATACCAAATTCCGCTCGTGCCCAGTACCAAGTAATCATCAAAGGAAAAATATAATGAGATATTTCAAATCTTCCTATTATTTTATCTATGTAACTTTATGCCTTGTATGTCTCAGTGTGGCCAGCTGGGGGAAAGATACTACCACATCTGGTATTAATTCGCCCGCCACGAAGGGCACAAAAACACATCCGGTTAAATTACAAGCATCTCATTCCAAACCTGTTGCCGCCACTGCTGAAAATTTATTAGTAGCGAGTGGAAATGGAAGTGTTACGTTGGTCAAGAAATTGCTACAGGCTGGGGTTAATCCCAATCAAACCGAAAGCACAGGGAAAACCGCTTTGATGTTGGCCGCAGGAAACGGTCATACACAAGTTCTACAAGCATTAGTGGATGGCGGGGCAAATGTCAACCAACAAGATATTAATGGTCGAAGCGCATTGATGTATTCTTGCTTAGAAGGGCAAACTTCTGCCGCTGATTTTTTAATAACACATAAATCTTATATCAATCAAACAGATAAAGATGGAAGGACCCCGTTAATAGTGGCAACTTTCCAGGGGAAAACCCCTATCGTTCAACTTCTTTTAAAGGCAGGAGCCAAGGTAAACCAGGCAGATAGAGATGGAAGAACCCCGCTTATGTACGCAAGTGTTACCGGGAACAATGACATTGTAAAACTTTTACTTGCACAAGGGGCCGATTTCAGCCGGATGACTTCCAATGGGCAAACAGCTCGTTTTTTGGCACAAAGTCAAGGGCATATTTCTACAGTAAAATTATTGACTGCTGCAGGTGCTAAAAAGTAAATTAGAAACAGGAACATTCTCCCTAGTTCATAAATTCTCAGGTTTACGGGAGACAAAAAATAAAAATGAAGAAAATATTAATAATAGTTGCCGTTGCATTTGTATTGATTGGTGGGTGTACGGTAGGATGTATTATGATGGTGGGTTCGCATACTGGAACGAATTCCCCGGAAAACGTTGAGGTTACAAGCAACCAACTGTTGAAACACCCAGAGGACCCCGCCCCGTCCTCAACAGGCGCAAGAGAAATACCAAAAAAACCAAAAACCGATTTTTACATAACTCCCATTTCTATTAACACACCGGATCAATTCGGAGAAACTCCGTTGCTTAAAGCAATCAAAAAAGGCCAAGTGGAAAACGTCAAAAATTTAATTGATCAAGGAGCTGACGTAAACTTTGTGAACCAATTTAAAGAATCCATGTTAATGGTATCCGTAAAGAAAAACCAATTAGAAATCGTTAAACTCTTAATAGCGGCAGGGGCAGATGTTAATTACAAAGATCACTCGGGTAGAAGCATTCTAAAAGTAGCCAAACAAAAAAAATTTACGGACATTGCCAACGTCCTCGAATCCGCCGGAGCCAAAGAATAAATACTTTACTAGAGAACTTATATAATTTCAGCATATCTGGTATTTTTTGATATAATAACTCTGTAAGTTTTCTTGGAGGGACAATGAAAAAGTATTTTATGTTGATTGTTTTTTTCTGTTTTGGATTGACAGCATGTAGTTCTTTTTGGAATGCTTTTTTAGAAACAGATGAGGGGAAAGATTTTGATAGCTATATTGCTAAAAATGGAGTCCCTTATTCGTCATACCAAATGCAAAACGGAGAAATTGCTTACTCATTTAGAAAAAACTGCTCTTATACTCGTGGTTTTGAAGAATACATGGTAATTGTATATCCAAACAACATAATTAAATCTATTTCTAAGACGCAGTACTGCCCTTCCGCCCCCAATCCACCTAAAAACAAGTAGAATCTATTTAAATAATTCCTCGCCTGTTTGAAAGCATTTTTCCTCGCTTTCTCGCCGCTTTGTCACCGCTTTGAAAAAATTTTGCCGTTTTTAGTCGCTTTTCAGTCGCTTTGGAAAGAAAAAACTATCAATTTTTGCCTGTTTATTGCCTGTTTGATAAAAGAATATTCAGCATAGTGCTAGGTAAACTAAAAGCACCATATTTTAGTTTTTGATTTATAGCATAAATCCCCGTTGGGCAACGCGCTCAACGGGAATTTTTTTATAAACCACTTATAGCATAGTATTTTTGAGCCTATTTTGGCTTTTATAAAAATTTATTGGATTTTATGCTGACATGAGTAGGTAGGAAGTAGTGCATCAAAGGTTAATTAGTATATTGTTTATCTCTTAAATGGTACAAATATTGTATAATAGCGAGAGTTACCAAAGATCAAGGAAAACTATGAAAACAATTATAGGAATACCACTATTAGTAGTTATAGTTGTATCAATTGGAGTTTTTTTTCTTAAAAAGGTCACAAAGCCGGTTGCTACTACAGAAATAGACTTGGCATTGATGAAAGAAGTGTCAGGGCCATTAGTACTTGATAGAGGTTATGAAGGACCGGGAAATATAGAGAATGTAAAACGACTATTACAACAAGGGGCTAACCCGCATATAGTTACTACTCATGGAAGCACTTTACTTATGCGGGCAAATAGTGATAATCTGGAAATGATTAAAACCCTACTTGCAGCGGGTGTAGATGTGAACAGCAAGGATCATTTTGGCAATACCGCTTTAATGTTACATCGCAAAAATCCAAAAGCGGTAGCCCTTTTGCTCAAAGCCGGGGCACGAGTAAATAGCAGAGATGCCGAAGGACAAGATGCCTTGATGCGAGCTAGCAAAGATGGCTTAGTAGAAACCGTACGCCTTTTGTTGGATAATAAAGCAGATGTTCATGCAAAAGATAATCAAGGTCTTACCGCTCTAATGTTTGCTAGCCGTTTGTCAACAAATCCCATCCTACCTACCCGTCGATTTCTAGTTTCTACCGAAGGTCATGAAAAAACAGTCCAATTATTATTAGCTGCCGGAGCAGATGTGCATGCAACGGACAAAGAAGGACAGACATCCTTATTTCACGCAGTACAATGGGGAAATGAAATGACCCTAGTTGGTAGTATAGTAGGGACACAATTTCAATCGCAAGAACAAGTACAAGTAGTCAAATTATTGCTAGATAAAGGGATTGAGATAAATCACAAAGATAAGTCCAGTAAAACAGCATTATCGCATGCTTCTTGGGTGGCACAAATTTTACGAGAAGAACAAAAAGAGTTACGGCAAATGGAAATAGAACTAATTTTGTCGTTAAAATCTGCCGGAGCAAAGGAGTAAAATATGAAAATTTGTAAAGCCAAATATTTATTTTTTGGTAGTTTAGTTGTAGTCTCATTATTTTGCAACGCGTGTGATTCTTCGGATTCAACACAACAGGAGAAAAAAATGACAAATAATACAAATTCAGCAAATTTTATAAACAATTCTAGTACTCAAAAAGGTGGGGATGTCAAAGCTGCTTTTATAAAAGAGGTTACAGCTCCTATCCCCGATAATATGAAAGGAGATGCCTTAGCGAAAGAATTTACAGCACGCACCGCAAGGTTAGAAACTCTGCTCCAAAAAGGGGCCCCTGTAAATGAAAAAGTGGATGAAAACAATAATACGGCCCTTATGTACGCTAGTGCATTAGGAAATACCCCCGCCGTAAAAGTATTACTAAAACATCACGCAGACGCAAATACCACAGACTCGTTTGGGCAAACCGCTTTGATATTAGCCAGCGTATCAGGTTATACGGAAATTGTACAAGCGTTACTGCAGGCCGGGGCAAATGTAAATGCGGCAGACCAATTTGGACGAAATGCTTTGATGATAGCCAGCGAAGAAGGCCATACGGAAACCGTAAAAGTATTATTAAAAGCCGGAGCGGACGTAAATGCAACAACCAAACAAGGTCAACGTGCTTTAATAGTAGCCAGCGGACACGGCCACTTGGAAATTGTGCAGGCTTTACTTCAGGCAGGTGCGGATGTAAACGCACGCGGCCCGCAAGAATTTACTGCCTTAATGGGTGCCAGCATGGGAGGCCATACGAAAGTTGTACAAATTTTGCTTCAGGCCAGAGCGGATGTGAATATGGTAGACAAAGTTGGTAAAACTGCCTTAACTTTGGCCAATTCAAGGGAATATACGGAAATTATCAAACTCCTTCATGCGGCTGGAGCAAAAGAATAAGCACTTTGCTACCCAAACTAAAAGCACCGTATGAATTTGAAAGCCCCCGACTAACGGGGGCTTTTGCAATCACTTTCACCCTTTTACTTATTGCAATTACAACTTCCACTGTCCGCGCACGCGTTATGCAAATCCTCCAAATCTTGCTCGTGCTCTAATTCGTCCTCTAAAATTTCGCGGATCAAGTGTTCGGTTATCGGGTCTTTCCCTTTTACCATTTCCAGAAGTTTTTGATAAACTTCTATTGCACAACGCTCTGCCTGGATATTTTGTTTAAGTAATACCATGGACTGTGGGTCTTGGGGTGGCAAATAACCGCATTTACTCTCTTTAAGCCATAAGTCCGGCGAAATAGCAGGCGTTCCGCCCAGCTCAACAATACGTTTGGCCAATTTTTCGGCATGTTCTAATTCTTCGCCGGCGTGTTCTTCCAACTCCCCGGCAATAATCTTGAACATTTTGCCTTGCGCTACTTTGGCCCCTATCCAATATTGGTAATAGGCTAGCCACTCATCACAATAAGCGCTGTTAAGCTCCTTGACAAGCGCGCCGACATCTAAGCCGGCCCGGGCAACTAATTCTTTTGCTTTTACTCCCATAGGCAACCTCCTAGTTTAGTATGGATTCTTACTTTAGCGGTTTGGTTGCCTTTTCTCAAGCCCAAAAATTAATTAGAGTGAAAGTCGGCCTTAGCTAGGCCAAAAGTGGAATTTTTAGAAATGCCCGCCTACTTTTACACCAACGTGGTGACTGCCGTCGTTTAAATTTTGCGTAAAATTGATGCCGATAGGTAGCGGGAAACGCCACAACCGGTAGCTCAGTGTAGCGCCTACCCCGCTATGCGGCGTGTAAGAACTGGTACCTGAAGAAATATACGCCTGCTCGTAAAACGGCATAAAACTTAACAACCCAAGATTATTACGCAAGATAAAATACGTAAAACTTATGCCGCCCGATACGCCTATTTTCCCGCGTTGTTCGCGGTCGTAAATTCCCATACCAAAAAGCAAATCTCCCGAACGAACCTGGTTACTAAACGGGGCAGAAAACGCACGCTGGACCTTGGTAAACACCGCCAATATATGACGAGTTTTTAATTCCCACATGTACCCGCCGCCTAACGATAATTTTTGAATATCGTAATCACTGCCCGTCCAACTTCCCCCCGTAGTGTACGTTACTTGCGCCAATTTGCCGGTACGCACACGTGGTAAATCTTGAAGGGCGTGCTCCTTGTCGGAAAGGCCAATCCCCGATAAAGCCCCCATGTTAAGCCCCGGACGGATATCATCGGCATATTGAAAACCTAACGAAACGTGAGAGTGGTTCCCCCCATCTAGCAAATTATCTGCATACCAGTAGTGCTCATACTCCGGCGTGAGTGACACACTCCACACGCGCGAAATTCGGCGGCGGTAGGTTACACTAAAATCATCTTGTTTGCCATGTACGGTAGCTAACTGTTGGCTGTTATAATTATCTTTATCGTCGGCAGAAGAGAAGATCCCCGGGGAGCTCATCCATCCCCCTTCATAGAAACTCTGTTCAAAATTGACATGTGAATACCCCACATAAAAGGCATCATCCCCTAGCGAAAGCGCCCCATGGGTAGCAAACCCATCGCGACCGCCACCTACAAAGAAATAGGCCGTTTCCCCCTGTTTTAAAATATTCCCGCTTGTTACCGATACCCCCGCAGAACGTTTCTTTCCGCTCAAAGCGAATGCCATGGGGAACACGTAGCTGCGGTCATCGCCTTTAATATGAATATCTACGCCGTCTTTGCGTTTTTTTTCAATAAACTCAAGCGTTTTAAATACGCGCAATTTATGCAAATCATCCTGTGCGCGTTGATATTCCTGCTCGGTAAATTCCATACCTTCTTTCAATTTAAAATGTTTTTTAAGTGTATCCGGGGACATACGCGTTGTTTCCGCCGTTACACTATGCACCGTTTCCGCCCCGGCATATAAAGAGAGACTACACATCAAAAAAAGCAATATTTTTTTCATATTCACATTATAGCGCATTTACGCCCATTTGCTAACCCCAAAAAATGATTACTTTTTATGTTATAATAAACCATAAGGAGTGCTACTATGGGCAGAAAAGATAAAATTAATTACTATTTAGACTTGGCTGATATTGTTTCCCAACGCGGAACTTGTCTGCGCCGCCGATATGGAGCGGTGATTGTAAAAAATGACGAGGTCATTTCCACCGGATACGTGGGCGCGCCGCGCGGACGAAAAAATTGCTGTGATTTAGGCACCTGTATCCGCCAAGAGTTAAATATCCCCCGCGGGGAACGCTATGAACTGTGCCGTAGTGTGCACGCCGAAGCCAACGCCATTATCAGCGCCTCGCGCGATAAAATGTTAGATGCTACCCTTTATCTTTCCGGGCGGGAAGTAAGCACCGGCGAATTCATTAAAAACTCCAATTCCTGCTCCATGTGCAAACGCATGATTATTAACGCCGGGATTAAAAAAGTAGTGGTGCGGGATACCGCTACCGAATACCGCGAAATTAACGTCCAAGATTGGATTGATAACGACGAAAGTTTAGCGGGTACGAAAGGATATTAGTTCTTATTTTATCCATAGAGAACCGGGGCCACGTTTTAGATGGCCCCGGTTTTTATTTACGCCTATTTTATTCCAATTCTTTGAGCCACGCTTGGGCATTGGCATCACTGGGCATTCTTAAATCTCCGCGCGGAGATAAGGCCACGCTTCCCACTTTCGGCCCGTCGGGCAAGCACGAACGTTTAAACTGCTGGGCAAAAAAGCGTCTAAAAAATACAACCAGCCATTTTTTGATTTCCGCTTCTTTAAAGTGTCCCGCAAATGCGTGTTTGGCCAAGAATAAAATTTTCTTCGGCCCAAACCCACAACGCAAGAAATAATACAAAAAGAAATCATGCAATACGTACGGCCCCACTAAATCTTCGGTCTTTTGCGTAATACGGCCTTTTTTGTCCGCGGGTAAAAGTTCGGGGCTAATCGGCGTAGCCGCAATATCGGCCAACACCGCTTGCGTTTTTTTATCGGTCGTTTGGTGCGTTGCCACCCACGTAACGAGCGATTTTACAAGCGTCTTAGGCACACCGGCATTCACCCCGTACATAGACATATGGTCCCCATTATACGTGGCCCAACCGAGCGCCAATTCGGACAAATCCCCCGTCCCAATCACAAGCCCGCCTGTTTGATTCGCTACGTCCATTAAAATTTGGGTCCGTTCGCGCGCTTGCACATTTTCATACGTTACGTCGTGCTTTTTCCCGTCGTGTCCAATATCTTTAAAATGCTGTTCGCACGCTTTTTTAATGGAAATTTCTTTGACCGTTACTCCTAGTTGTTTCATAAGGGAAAGCGCATTTTTATAAGTGCGGTCTGTGGTACCAAACCCGGGCATAGTAATAGCCACAATTTGTTTGCGCGGCCGTGTTAACTTATCAAACGTACGCGCCGTTACCAACAAAGCCAAGGTGGAATCTAAACCGCCGGAAATTCCAACTACAGCACTTTTGGCATGCGCAGCTACCAGGCGCGTGGCAAGCCCGGTTACTTGAATATTAAAAATTTCTTCACAATGCTCGTCTAACGTTTTCCCCTGCGGCACAAACGGTAAAGGTTCTACTTTGCGCGTTAATTTTTTAACCGTTGCTACCGGTTGTTGCAAATCAATCACATCATACGGGGCACCTGTTTCCAAGGCGCTATCCGTACGGAAAGAAGTGTTTACGCGGCGTTCGTTCTGCAAGCGTTCCACGTCAATTTCGGCACAAATAAGCTGCGGCTGTTGTGCAAAGCGTTTAGAACAAGCTAACTCGTGTCCGTTTTCAAAAATAAGCGCATTGGAACCAAAAACTACGTCGGTCGTAGATTCACCAAACCCGCAGGAGGCATATACATAGCCGCACATACCGCGGGCCGATTGTTGCGCAACCAATTGACGCACATAGGCATGTTTCCCTACCAGGGCGTTACTGGCAGACAAATTAAAAATGACTTGCGCCCCTTGCAAAACGGCTTGACTGGAAGGAGGAACTGTTGCCCATAAATCTTCGCAAATTTCCACGCCAAAGGTAAATCCGCCCGCTTTAAATAAAAGGTCTGTTCCCGCCGGGATCGTTTGCCCGCACAGCGTTACTTCCGTACCGTTAAATGCCAACGCACGCACAAACCACCGCCCCTCATAAAATTCGTTGTAATTGGGCAAATACGTTTTGGGAATTATCCCGCAGATTTCCCCTTTATAGCACACCGCGGCCGCATTTAATAAAACAGCACCGGCCCGCACAGGCAGCCCCACCATAAAAACAATATCTAACGTTTTAGTTTGGGTAAGTAATTTTTCAAGTTCCCGTTCCGCCGCATCTAAAAGAGTGGGTTTTAAAAATAAATCTCCGCAAGTGTAGCCCGTAAGCCCCAACTCCGGGAACACGACCGCGCGCACGCCTTGCGCGGCGGCTTTTTTAATGAGGGTTAACGTTTGGGTGGCATTAAACGTAACGTCCGCCACTTTGACGGTGGGAATAGCGGCCGCTATTTTTACAAATCCAAAATTATCCATAATGAGCTCCTTTTGCGGGGATACTTTTATTTTATAATTTTTAGCCTAAAAACCGAATATATAAAAAGGTGGGTCTTATTTCCTATATGCTTTTAGGCCTTTTGGCCCGTTGCGTTTTTCTTGATCCATAAGTTACAATGGGGGTATATTCCAACCCATAAGGAGTATTACAATGAAAAAACTAGCATTAGCCGTACTCGTAGGAATCTTTTGTTTAGGTGCAACCGGTGCGTTTGCCCAAGCAAAGAAAGAAACCGCGCAAGAAAAAATCTTGCGTTTAGAAGTAGAAAACCGCGTATTAAATGAACGCGTAACCGCTCTAACGCAGGAAATTGCGTCTTTGCAGTCCCAATTAGCCGCGGCAAAAGCTCAAGCGCACAAACCCGTCCTAAAGGCCCCTAGAGGACCGTTTATAAAACCGTATTACGTTAATATACATGTTCAACAGAAATGTGAGAAATTTCAAAAATGTGCACAATGGGCTGCCGAAACATACGAACGTTTTTTGAAAACAAATAGGATTTTTAAAATTACGAATATAAAAGAAGAAACCTATTTTAAAGAACCTTCACGCTTATGGGGCGGCAGTGGCACGACTGTCTATAAAATGTATATTTACACAAACTTAACCAGAGATTTTTGTGAATATATCCGCACGGGCAAAGGCAAAAACCCAACCATGTGGGAAGATGACTTCGTACCGGCCGTTAGTTACCGCTATCATTACCATCAGTAAATAACGGCTATTTCTAAAAACTCTTGTAAACGGCCCCCTGCAACGCGCCAGGGGGCGATTTGCGTAAGGCTGATTTTCACCCCCAAATCTAACCCTATTTTGTGCGTGCATAACCCGCTGAAATTTGCTTTAATGGGTTATCTTAACGAGGAGGTTTGTATGAAAAAAATACTTAGTCTTACGCTGGCTGCCTTATTCGTAGCCGCGATAGGTACTCCCGGCAATGCCTGCACCGGTATTGCTATCACTGCTGCCGACGGCACCAAGATTTTAGCTCGCACGATTGAATGGAAAGGCGGCAACTTAAACAGCAAGCTCATCATTATGCCGCGCGGTATGGAAAACACCGCGCTCACACCCGAAGGCCAAAACGGTCACAAATGGGTGAACAAATACGGCGCAGTAGGCGCCAGCACGGTGGAGCCCATCTTTGTAACCGAAGGGGTGAACGAAAAAGGACTTAACGCCGGTATTTTCTATTTTGCGGGGGTGGGTAGCTTAACCCCGTATGAAAAGAAATACCGCAAACAATCGGTAAGCGACGGCGAACTGGTACGCTTTATTTTAACCAACTACGCAACCGTAGACGAAGTAATGCAAGGGCTCAAAAAAATAGCCATTATCCCAATCGGCAAACCCGATAAAGACGGTCACTATGCCACCGGCCATTGGCGCATTAGCGACCCGTCCGGGCGCAGCGTAGTGTTAGAAATTACCGACAAAGGCGAACGAAATTTCTACGAGAATAACTTGCGCGTGTTTACCAACTCGCCCAGTTTCCCCTGGCACCAAGCTAACCTGAACAATTACATCCACTTGTCCGGCGGGGAAACCCCCAATAAAACCATGGGAGAAGTGAATTTAGCTTCTTATGGCGGCGGCACGAATTTAACCGGCTTACCCGGCGATTTAACCCCACCTTCCCGTTTGGTACGTGCCTTTTTCTACACGCAAACGGCTCCCACGCCCAAAGATACGTATGGTGCGGTTACACAGGCGTTCCATATTTTAAACAACTTTGACTTGCCTATCGGCGCGGAATATGCCCCGGGCGAAAAAATACCGGATATGCCCAGTGCCACCCAATGGACCGCGGTAAGCGACCTCTCGCACCCGACGTTCTACTACCGCACGATGTATAACTCGGCCATTCGCAAAATTGATTTAACCAAAATTGATTTTGACATCGTCCCCTATACGGTGGCACCTATGGATAACGTGCCGCAGGAAAAATTCCAAGAATTGCTGTTTTAAGAAGGAATACATACTAAACCCCCGCGCTTATAGCGCGGGGGTTTTTGTTAAATAAGCTACTGATTTTATTGTAACGCTTTTGCATCGGTTACCCGCATGGCAAAATACGGTTTTTTACCGGTTTCTTTGATAAAAATCACATAACTGTCATCCAGGTAAAAATAACGATGTTGTACTACGGGTCTCTCATGATACGCCCCGCCCGATGCCATCATTCCAATTATTGCCTCCGATTTGATACGCACGCCCGTTTCATCCATTTTAAACTGGGCCGTTTCAATGGCTTTTTCAATATGGGCACTTTCGCCGATTTCGGGGTTGTATAGGGGAAATTCTTGCCCGCATACTTCGGTAAATTCACGCAAGATTTTAAAGTCTATCATAGGGGCTTTAAAATAATCATTTACCCCTACATAGTCATCCGTTTGGGTATCTTTTTGTAACATATCGGCATATAACCGGTCCAACGTTTTATCATCGTTTGTGCGGTACAGGTACACTTCGTCCCCTTGTTTGGACTTTAACATAACCGCAAAATCATTTTCACCATTATAAAATAATACATGTACGGACTTGCGCACTTGGAATGCAGTACCGTTTTTAATCCCAAAATATTTCACAAGCCCGTTACTGCCTTTAAATTCCTCTTCATTTAATTTATCCAGCGGCTCCACAAACGAAAAATCTTTCTTAAGCATGGCATACAAAATATACCGGCTATAAAGCGGATCTTGCGGTTGGTTCCAATCCACAAGGTGTAGGACATCACTGGTTTCATTAAATTTATCTTTAATGCCTTGTTCTATTTCCTCACGCAACGCAGGGGAAGCTTTCCCCCATTTTTTGTAATAGGCACTTTCGGACAGGTCCGCCGTTGTAAATGCTTGCTGGTTCAGTAACGTAACCATCGGAACGTTTAACTTGACCGGGCCTTTTACCAATTCGTCCATTAAATCGTTCCAAACTAATTGGAATGTACCCACCCACAAGCGGTTTTTGGCATTGGACGGGCTATCTAATGTGGGGAGCAACTCCATATTCGCCGGTGTACTGGTTAAATCCACCGTCACAGTGTTGGATTCTACCTTCTGACTTGTTTCTTTTTTTGTAGAATTTGGAAGATATCCTCTTTGCATCCGCTTAAGCTGTTGTTGACTTTCACTAAGCGCTTGCTCAAGTTGCTTAGCGCGTTGATCTAGCACTAATAATCCCACTCCGGCCAGACCCAGTAATAAAACCAATACTCCTATTAACCATTTTTTCATAGTTTCTCCTTATAACAAGGTTTTCTTTTGCAGCAGTTGCTCAAAGGTAGTAACCGTTACGGGGCGGCTAAAGAAGTATCCTTGCGCCAAATCGGCCCCGCATTTGCGCAAGAAATCGGCCTGTTCGCGCGTTTCAACTCCCTCGGTAACCACTTTAACGCCCAAAGTTTTAATCATGGCAATTGCCCCTTCAATAACCTTTTGAGCACGCGGGTTTTCTTCAAAGCCCGATAAAAATTCTTTGTCCAACTTAATACTGTCAAATTTAAGTTCTTTAAGCACGTTAAGCGAAGAATAGCCCGAGCCGAAATCGTCCATTGCTACTGGGAAACCGTACAAGTGGAGCCCGGCTACTACTTCCTGCGCACGTTCCAAGTTATTAAAGATGACGCTTTCGGTAATTTCCGCTTCTAACAGTTTATTGGGCACGTTATACTGCGCCATAATGCGGCGCATTTGCGGAATAAACCGCGAATCGTTTAAGTGCAGGCGCGAAAAATTAACCGCTAACGGCACAACGGGCGTTCCGTTGGCCTGCCAAGCCGCCAACAAGCGGGCAGCTTCTTCCATAATAAACATATCCAGTTTTAAAATAAAACCGTTGCGTTCAAAAAGCGGGATAAATTCATCGGGCCGCACCATGCGCCCTTCGTGATTCCACCGCACCAACGATTCCGCGCCTAAAATTTCGCCCGTTACAAAATCGCATTTGGGTTGCAAATACATTTCAAACTCTCGGTTGGCTAAAGCCGCTTCCATGGAGCTTTCAATTTGTTGTTCCGTCACAATGCGGGCGCGGTCCGCCGCGTCGTAAAATTCATATTTTTCAAACGTATGCGTTTTGGCCCGGTCTAACGCCAAGTGGGCACGGTCCAACATAATATAGAACGCAATATCCTCGGTAATTTCGTAAATTCCAAAAGATAAATCCAACACCAGGCACGAATCGGCCACCGTGCAGTTGCGTTTTAGTTGCGTGGCTAACGCTTTTAAGCGTTTTAAAAAAGATTTGCGGTCTTCATACTTTAAAAGCAACACAAACTTATCTGCGGATAAGCGGCAAAAACTTTCTTCGGGTTGTAACTCTTCTTGCAACACTTGCGCCACCCGTTTTAATACTTCGTTACCGCGTTCATAGCCGTGTAAATCGTTAATTACTTTAAATTTGCTAATATCAAAAATTACAAGCGCCGCTTGACGGTTGAGGCCTTCCAACCGGCTGTTAAACTGTTCGCACATGCGGTTGAAATTATCCGCGCCAGTCAACGGGTCCACAAAAGCCGTGGTAAAGAGTTGCCGGTTACTATCATCCCGCACGCGCATAATAAAGAACATTAGAAAGTAAAATACTAAAAACACCACGCCAAACAAAATTAGCGAGAGTTTAGCCACTTGCGTCGCCTGCTCTTCTACATACTTAGCCGGCACCGCCGACACCATATACCAATTGTTAATAGGTAAGGGAATGAATTGGAGGAAATTGTGTTTCCCATCGGGTGTATAATATCCTGCCAACACCGTCTTGCCGGCTGCCAAATCTTGGCGAAGCCCGTTTAAAGTAAGCGGCTCATCCAATGTAACAGATTCCAACAACGTAAATAAATTGGAATGAGGTAAATTTTCATACGCAAGGACTACCTTGCCGTTGCGTTCAATGATAACGGAGTGGCCGTCATTGCCCATAGAGGTAAGTGCTAGGACGTTTCGGTAATAATTTTCTTTCTGTACCGCCACCAAGGCACCTACCGGCACCCCGTCGTTAGGATCTACCGGCACGGCTTGTATTAAAATTGCAGACGGGTAGCCGGCTTCCCGTTGGCGCACGGTACTGTAAAAATTATTTTTTGAGGTATGCGCTAGTAAATCCTGTACGGCTTTTTTACTCAGCGGACGCACTTGCGTATTAGAATAAATCGCCCGTCCGTCCGCGTAGATAAATGCTAACGCATCAAAGTGGTCTTTATCGTCCAAACGGGCCAACATTTCCTGCAACGAATTTTCATCCTGCCATGGATAAGAATCTTCTATAGGAAGTGCGCTAGTGGTTAAAATTTCCTGGTCTTTCTCTACCAAACGCACAAAATTGCCGGCGGAATCACGCGCGGCATCGGCGACATGAATTTTAACGTCTTTTTCCAGCAGCACATTTACTTGACGCCAATAAAGTATCACGCCGGCCGTCACCACGACGGCGGCAATAAGCGCAAAAATAAAAAACGAACGAAAGGAAACACGCTGCATAATTAATTTATTATATCATTTACCCAACCCCTTCGTCCGTCTAGTTTTACTAGGATTTAGCCGGCGGATTAGAAGAGGTTTCTTGTGCTTTAAAAAGTCCAATTACCTGTTGCGAATAAGCAAACATGGGGTAAAAAGGGCAATCCGGGTTTCGCAATTCTGTCTCAGCCACTTCTTTGTAAAAAACAGCTTCTTGGCTAACAGCCAGCAACATCACTTGCCCGGCACTTGAAGGGCCCGGCACTTGCGTTGTGGCCACTACTTTTGTCATCTGCGCGGTCAATTTGGTGGCATAAGCCAACATGTGAGCGGCCGCCTCTTGTAACGGCTCGTTCCCATGCCCGCCAATCATCCCCCCTAGTCCGCTTTTACTATTATTTTCAAAATACAGGCTGCTATCCCCCAAGGAATTAGTAGCAATGAGCAAATGTTTGGTTTGTTCCCCATCCGCTAATGCCATTTCTACAGCAGCCGCTACAATTTTTTCTACTCCAATTTCGATAAATCCCTTACAGCTCTGCATATTTTTGGCATCTAACCAAAAAGCACGCATATTTTGATAAGCTGGTTTCATAAAAATCCCCCTTTTGTTTAATATAACATTAAAATGCTTTTTTTGGCTATAATAAATATATGAGCATGAAACGTGCCGTAATTTTAATGTTGGACTCTGTAGGCATCGGCGGGGCAGAAGATGCCGCTAAATTTGGCGACAGCGGCGCCGATACGCTGGGCCATATTGCCAAGGCCAATGACGGGCTTAAAATCCCTAATTTAGTAGCGTTGGGGTTAGACAAAGCCGCTCAAGCCTCTACGGGAAATCCTCTGCAATTGGGTCCGCAACCTGCGGCAGGCCTTACACTCCCTTCCAAATACGGTTTTATGCGTGAAATCAGCCACGGTAAAGATACTTCTTCCGGCCATTGGGAAATGGCTGGCGCACCGGTGCTTTTTAACTGGGGTTATTTTCCCCCCAATTATCCGTCTTTCCCCGCTGATTTAATCGAAAAAATTTGTAAAGAAGCCAACTTGCCCGGCATTTTGGGCAACAAAGCCGCCAGCGGCACAACCATTATTGAAGAACTGGGCGAGCAGCACATTAAAACCGGCAAACCGATTTGCTACACCTCGGCAGACAGCGTATTTCAAATTGCCGCGCACGAAAAATATTTTGGGCTAGAACGATTGTATAAGCTGTGCGAGATTGCGTTTAAACACGTAGCCCCTTACAACATTGCCCGCGTGATTGCGCGCCCGTTTGTGGGTGAAAAACCCGGGCAGTTTACTCGTACCAAAAACCGGCACGATTATTCCGTTAAACCCCCTCAACCCACCGTATTAGACGCTATTAAAAACGCGGGCGGGCAGGTGATTTCCGTCGGTAAAATTGCCGATATTTTTGCCCACCAAGGCATTACCAAAGCCGTCAAGGCATCCGGTCTAGCAGAACTTTGGGACGTTACGTTGCGCGAAGCTAAAGCCGCGCCCGATTTTAGTTTGGTGTTTACTAACTTTGTAGATTTTGATATGGTTTACGGCCACCGGCGCGACATAAAAGGATATGCCCAAGGGTTGGAATATTTTGACAGCCGGTTGCCGGAACTGGCCGCCCAGTTAAAAGAAAATGATGTCGTGTTTATAACGGCCGACCATGGGTGCGACCCTACCTATATCGGCACCGATCACACCCGCGAACATGTACCGGCTATTCTATTTGGCAAACGTGTGAGTCCGCAGTTTATCGGCGGGAGGGACACCTATGCCGACATGGGTCAAACGGTAGCGGCTTATTTTAACTTACCACCTTTAAACATAGGGAAAAGTTTTCTATAACACGCCGCGGGCGCGCAGTTGCGTGCGCAGTTCATCGGGCGTAGTAAATAAAATCGTATCAAAACCCAACCGGCGGGCTGTTTCTATATTGGCGGGATTATCATCGGTAAAAATACAATTTTGGGCTTGCAAATGATAACGCGAGAGCAAAATTTGATACAAGCGCACGTCCGGCTTTACACATTTTTCATAACCCGACACCACCGCCCCGTCAAATTCTTTTAAAAACGGAAATTTTGCTTGCGCGAGCGGAAACGTTTCGGCCGACCAATTACTAAGCGCGTACACGCGGTACCCTTTTTGTTTGAGTTCACGCAGAATTTGCACCGTTCCTTCCATGGCACCGCCCATCATTTCCGCCCAACGTGTGCGGTATGCCTCAATTTCGCGCGCATATTGCGGGAACAATTTGATGCGCTCGGCGCAACCTTGTGCAAACGGTTTACCGCCGTCCATTTCACTGTTCCAACTCATAGGACATACGGTTGCCAAAAATTGTTCTCTTTGTTTTTCGTCGGGGAAGATTTTACGATAAAGGTGCCGTTGATTCCAATCGATAAGAACGGCACCCAAATCAAAAATAATATCTTGCATATTATTTAGTAATAATATCCTTTGGTAATTGAAGCAAAGGTTTAGTTTCTTCTAAAGGTTTAGGACCGGAAACAAGTTTCCCGTTTTTAATTTGATAAGTTATGCTCTTATTTTTTTCTAAATACAAACTTTCCGACACCAGTTCTTCGTCAGTTTCTCCTTCTGTTTCTTCTTGGATATAATCCCCTGCCATGCAAATACCATTCGCCATATTATAGTCATTACAGGTTGTTTTATGTGTAATTTTGTGCGGGGTATATTCTTCAAAACCATATTGCCATTTGCCACCATTTTGTTTTATTTCCAAGACAGAAACCGACGGCCCACAGTGACAAGCGGGTTCTTCCTTCCGTAATATATAATTCCCTTGGCATATACCATCGATGTATGCATCACAAAACGTTATTTTTTCGTAATCACCTACACGTTGAGAAAACACATATCCCTTTTCACAATTACCGTTTGTAAAATTACGGTAACAGAATTTTCCCGTTGCTTCTGTATTTTCTTCATATTTGCGATGTAAAAAATCAGGTAACAATTTTTTTGTATAAGAAAAATATTCTGCTTTACAATTTTTACCTGATCCAACTGCACATTGAGTATGTTGCACGGAAGACACTTCCAAATGTTCTTGTTTGGGCTTTGCGTAACAAGCCATTTCTTCATCGCATATTTCTATTTCCTTTTCTATCGATGGGAATTCTTGCCATTTCCATAACGCCTGAAACAATTTTTTTATTTCTTCTATGCTATAAGATCTTGTTGAGACATCATACTCAAATTGATCCAACTCTCCCAATAAATATTTTTCTGCTTTTTCCTCTTTATCGTCAAATGTCTCCGAGGGCCAATTCAAAGTATTACGACTTAAAAAAATATCCTTATACAATCGGGAAGGCAAAATCAAATTCTTGGCTAATTCTTTCTTATCTTCTTGGGTCATATCTTCCGGTTTAATGCCGTTTTTGGTTGACATTGCGTCTACTTCGGCCAAATATTTCTCCATATCTATTTCTTCAATGGATTCGGTAGATACCACATAAGGGTCTGCTTTTCCCTTTGCGTTGGTAAAATACCACCACCCAACAATACCTAATACTAAGGCCACCGGAATTACTATCCCAATTTTTTTCATCCAAATCTTCTCCTTTACAGGACTAACGTATCTTCCATATCTGGGCCCGTGGAGATTAAGGCAATCTTCGGGTGCGGATAGGTTTTGTCGGACAAAGCCTGCAAATCTGCCAAGAATTTTTTGGCGTCCGCGGTAAAATCGGCGGCGTTTTTTACGCGGTCGTTGCCTTCAAACATATCAATATGCGTAATGGCAATTTTCGTACAGTTGTTAATCATAATAGCACGCGCGGCGGATTTCCACTCAAACTCGCCCACGCGGCGCAAACGTTTGCTCACACTGCCAATTTCGTGCCCCTTGGTATGATAAATTTCCAGTTCTTTTTCGTCAAACATTTCTTTTTCAAGCGGCCCGGGCCCCACGCGCGTAATATAGGGCTTGAATACCACATACACGTCTCGCACCGATTTGGGGCCTAACCCTGCCTCCCCCAAAAAAGTGCTGGCCGTCGTATCGCGCGAAGTTACAAACGGATATTCTCCGTGGAGTAGCGAAAGTTTAATTCCTTGCGTACCTTCCAACAAAATATGTCCGCCTTTATCCAAACAACCATTTAATAATTCGGGTACATCTTGAATAAAATCTTTTAAAAGCGGTTCGTCTTTGGCAAATTTAATTTCGCGCCGTTCAATACGTTCTTTAACGGCCTGTCCAAGCCCGGTCCCCACACTACCTATTTTGCTCATAAAATGCGCGGCTCCGCGTTCGGCGGCAGTTTGTTCGTCGGTAATTAAAACGGCATAGGGGTCAATAATCAAACGGTCTTGCGTGTTTGTTTTTTTAACTTCATCCAACAGCCACTCGGTTTTTGTATAAGCACCCGCACCCAAAACAAGTTTGGTTTTAGGATTTAAAAAACCGGACGGGATATTTTTAAGCGTGTAAGAAACTCCGTTTTGTACGACGGTATGCCCCGCGTTGGGGCCGCCCACACGCACACAATAATCGTAATTGCCTTTGTAAGAAAGATAAGCGGCAATTTTGCCTTTCCCTTCGTCGCCGGCTTGGCCGCCGCATACTAAATCAATCATGTTTTCCCTCCGCAAGTTGGGGCGCTAGCCCCAAATATTTTTCTGCTTCTAGCATGTGCAGTTGCATTTTGACGGACGCAGGAACATTGAGCCCGTCTATAAAATCGGTAAGTGCGACCGCTGTTAAGTGGCGCCCGCGTGTAAAATCGCGCAATAATTCATAAGCATTTTGGCATCCGTAGGCGCGCAAAATAGTTTGAATACCTTCGGCCAAAACCTCTGGGTGCGCTGCTAATTCTTTGTGCGCAAAATCTTTATCAAACGCAATTTTGGATAGGCCTTTTAGTAGCGACTCATACGCTACTAAAGCATGCCCAAACGCAACCGGAATATTACGCAAAACGGTAGAGTCCGACAAATCCCGCTGCAACCGCGACACCGGGAGTTTATGGGATAAAAAGTCCAGTAACGCCGCAGAAAGTTGCAAATTACCTTCCGCATTTTCAAAATCAATCGGGTTTACTTTTTGCGGCATGGTGGACGACCCCACCTCTCCTTTTACCATCTGTTGTTTAACTAATCCAGCGGAAATATACTGCCACATATCGCGGCTAAAATCCGTTAAAATTACGTTTATGCGCCGCAAATTATCAAATAATTCGGCATAACTGTCGCGGTTGTCCACTTGCGTAGTGACCGGGCTTAAAAAGAGTTTTAGTTTGCGGTTTTTGTTTAACACACCAATCACTTGTTTGGCAGCGCGAGGCCAATTTATCGTCGGCAATGCCGCCACATGTGCATTAAAATTGCCTACCGCACCGGAAAACTTGCACGAAATTTGCTTTTGTTTTAGCTCTTTTAGTTGCCGCGCCAAACGCGTTTCAAACACGCGGATTTCTTTCCCAAACGTCGTCGGTACAGCGGGTTGCCCGTGCGTGCGTGCCAACAGTACGGAATGCGCTTCTTTTTTAGAAAGTTTTAACAGGTCTTTTTGTAGTTTCTCAAGCGTGGGCAGTAATGCTTTTTCCATACCGTCACTAAGCAAAAGTGCATAAGAAACACTGTTAATATCTTCACTGGTGAGTGCAAAGTGAATAAACGGCAAACGATCTTTTAAAGAGGTTTTTTCCAGTTTTAAGCGCAAAAAATATTCCACAGCTTTCACATCGTGCCGAGTAGCTGGGATTTTACCATATCCTTTAGTTTCCAACGCGCGGATAAGCGCCACATCTTGCGCAGATAAATCCGCCAGTTTTTCTAAAGTTTTCTGTTCGGCCGCGGACAATTTTTTAACGCCGGGCAAATTGAGGCCGCACAAAACAGTCAGCCACGTAAGTTCCGCACGCACACGCGCACGAAGCAAAGAGTCCTCGCCCATTACTTGGGATAAAGCGGTTAATTTATTAGCATAGCGCCCGTCCAACGGGCTTAAAGGGGGTATCGTCATACTTTTATTGTAGCAATTTGTTATAATAAAGTATATTTTTAGAAAAGGAGATTTTGCCCGCGCTACCAAGCGCACACTTTACAATCGCTTTTTCTGTTTTTGAAGCCATACACAGGGTATGGTGTGTGTAAAAGTACACGCGAACGAGTCAAAAACAGTCGTTTATAGGCACAGAATGGTTGGAATTGCAGACCTACCGTTTTGTGCCAAGTGTTTGTCGCTATGCGGCAAACTACGGCTGTTATGTTAATCTACTCGTTCGCAGATTGGCAAAACGGCCGTTTTCGTTGTGCTAATCCGGCCCCAAAAAGGAAACATAAAATGAAAATAAGTAAGGTAGAGATCCTGAATCAAGTTCAGGATGACAATATAGCGAATGAGTTCCTTAATAAAGGCACCTGTAGAACTCTGCTTCGTTCCGGTTTTACGCTTATTGAGTTGTTAGTCGTCGTCTTAATCATTGGCATTTTGGCGGCCGTGGCCGTGCCGCGATACCAAAAAGCCGTGGCAAAATCACACATTGTTCAAGTGATAGCAACTTTAAAAAAAATTTCAGATGCGCAAGAACTATTTTACTTATCCAATGGGACCTATAGTGATACTTTGGATAATTTAGATGTAAGTGTTCTTGTCCAAACTGATTATTATAAATTTTCCACCAATACAGAGCGAACCTATGCACAGGCCCTGAGATCTCCATACCCAAATTTTGCTTTTAATTTTCAACGAACTTCCCATCAACGAAATCGCGGAAAACGTTGGTGCCTTGCCGGGGCTTCCAATAAAAAAGCAAACGAAATCTGTCAAATATTGGGACCGTTAGATGGAGATTGTTTATCTTCATGCTATTACATAATAAATAACTAAAATTATAAAATCCTTCCAAAAATTGAATCGTTCTACATAACAACAAATTACACTTTATTTCTACCTTTTCTGTACATGAGAAAAACCCAAAACTTTGTGTTTTGGGTTTTTGGTGTAAAACATAATTTTGCAAGGGCGCTATTTCTTTTCGGCCGCTTGAATATCTTGTGCGGTCCAGCCGCCGCCGAGCGCTTTGGCCAAGTCTACCACCGCATCTAATTCGTTTTTGCGCGCGGTAGATAAATTCATTTCCGAGGACAAGTAAGTTTCTTCTACGCTCAGCAAATCCGTCACGCCGATAAGCCCCGCATCTTCTTGCTTTTTAGTCAGTTCATAGCTACGGCGCATATCGTTAGTTTGCGAGAGGTAAGAATCATAAATTTGGCGATACATTTGGTTGGAATTAATAGCATCCAACGCATCCTTAAATGCCAATTGTAAGGTTTTTTGGTAATCGGCAAATACCTCTTGATATTTAGCTTCGGCTTGTTTGTTTTGAGCGCTGATTTTGCCGCCTTCAAAAATAGGGGCAGCTACTCCGGCACCCAAAGACCATACACCACTTCCACCGGTAAATAAGCTGGTAAGCGCGCTACTTGCATATCCGGCTGCGGCCGTTAAGGAAATACTTGGGAAATAAGCCGTACGAGCTACACCAATATCCGCATTAGCGGCAATTAAATTTTGCTCGGCCGTCATTACGTCCGGACGGCGCTCCAATAAATCCGACGGCAAATCCGCCGGTACATCCGGCACCAACGTAAGTTCATTTAAGTGTTTGCCGCGGGTCATTTTTTCTTCTACAATCGCGCGCGGAGATTTACCCAAAAGCACCGCAAGCGCAGTTTCGGTTTTAGCCAGTTGCAAACGTAAGCTGTCTTCTTGTGCTTTTACACTTTGTAAATTGGCTTGCACTCGGCGCAAATCTACTTCCGTGGCGTAGCCTGCTTCATAGCGGCTTTGATAAATGCGCACGTTTTCTTGACGGGCGGCTACGGTTTGTTGGGCAATTTCAATTTGGTTATCCAACATGAGCATGGTGAAATACTGTTTGGCAACGTCAGCCGTTAACGTAAGGCGCACCGTATCGCGCGCGGCCTCAGTCGCTAACAACTTAGCGCGGGCAGATTCCTTCATGCGGCGATATTTACCCCACAAGTCCAGCTCAAACGAAGCCGTAAGCCCGGCGCGGCTTTGGCTTTCACCGGATCCAGCGGCGTTTCCCTCGCGCCCGGTGTCCCCACCCGCAGAAACGCTAGGAAGCTGATTGCCCCCCGCCACCGTTACTTCGGCACGAGCTTGATCTACACGTGCAATCGCGGCTTTTAAATCCCAGTTATATTTTAAAGCAGTGTCTTCCATTTGGTTGAGCACTTCATCATTAAACATGGTCCACCAGTTTTGCTGCGTGAACACATTATAATTTTTGGCGTCCGCCCCGGTGGGCAAATCCGCATCCGGGCGTTTATAATTCGGGCCCATCGTGCACCCGGCAACTAGTACTGCACAGGCAGTTAGTAAATTTATTAGTTTCATTTTTGCTCCTTTTTCTCTTTTCCGGCAAATAAGGTAAAGAACCAGGGTACAAACATCGGGGCCACCCCAGTAGCGATTAACATACCGCATACAACGGCCGTTCCGATAGAGTGACGGCTCGCCGCGCCGGCCCCAAAGCTAATGGCAAGCGGCACACACCCTAAAATAAAGGCCAGTGAGGTCATCACAATCGGGCGGAAACGCAATAGCGAAGCCTGCAAGGCCGCTTCGGCTTTGGCCATACCTTGTTCTTTAAGTAGTACCGCAAATTCTACAATTAAAATAGCATTCTTGGCCGCTAAACCAACCAAAGCTACAAGCGCAATTTGGAAGTAAATATCGTTGGAAAGTCCGCGTATCCATGTACCCAGTAAAGCCCCGAATAATGCAAATGGAACCGCTAAAAGTACGGCGATAGGCAAGCTCCATTTTTCATACTGCGCGGCCAAAATTAAGAACACTACCAGCATCCCTAATAGTAACGCCGAAGTAGAAGAACTACCTGCCAATTTTTCTTGGTAAGTGGTACCCGTCCAGGCTAATGTAAATCCGGAATCCAACGTTTCTTTGGCCGTTTCTTCTACCGCACGGATAGCATCTCCCGAGCTATACCCCGGTGCCGGGCTTGCCATCACTTTAGCGGATGGGAATACGTTAAAGCGTTCCACAATATCCGGCCCTAACGAAGGGGTTAACGTCACAAGGGACGACAACGGCACCATGGCTCCTTTATCAGACTTTACATAAATCCCGCTAATTTGGTCCGGTCGGGCGCGATATTCTCCCTCCGCCTGCATCATTACTTTAAAACTGCGGCCCATGTAAGTAAAGTCGTTAATATACATATTTCCAAACGTGCCTTGTAGCGTAGCGTATAAGTTATCTAAAGACACACCCATGGATTGCGCTTTTACTTCGTCCACCGTTAAACTATACTGCGGAACCGAAGCTGAGAACGAAGAAGAAACGCTGGTGAGTTCGGGGCGCTTACGCGCTGCTTCTAAAAATTTGTTAAGTTGGGCAGCCAATTCTACGGAGCCGCCTTCGGAACGGTTTTGAATATATCCTTCCAAACCACCCGTCGTACTCATACCCATAATGGGTGGCGGGTTAAACGGCATTACCAAGGCCCCGGTTACCGCTTGCTGCGCTTTTACATAGACTTGTTTGACTGTAGCGGTAGAAGATTCATCTGCTTTTTTGCGTTCATCCCAAGGTTTTAACATTACAAACGAAGCCACCGAGTTATTCTTTTGTGCTCCGGTCAGCATATCATACCCGGAAAATGTCATCTCTTTTTCTACGGATGGCAAAGATAAAAGCACATTTTCCATCTCTTTGGAAACTTTATCACTGGCTCCCAAAGAAGAGGACGGGTCCAACTGCGCGGCCACCATAATAATCCCTTGGTCTTCCGTCGGCAATAAACTGCCGGGAACAATTTTAAATAATCCCAAAGTAGCCACAAATAGCACCGCTATAATAATGCCGGACACGATCCCTTTATGCAAAATAAAACTAACCAACTTCCCGTATTTTTGGGTAAGTTTATCAAACCATTTATCAAACTGGTAGAAAAACCCATGCGTAGGGCGCTCCTTCTTTTTAAGTAACAACACACACAAGGCCGGCGTTAACGTCAAGGCCACTAAACCGGAAATGACCACGGATACCGCAATCGTAATGGCAAACTGTTTGTACATGACCCCAGTAAGACCGCCCATAAACGCTACCGGCACAAACACCGAACAAAGCACCAACACAATGGCGACCACCGGGCCGGATACTTCCTGCATGGCCTTAATGGTGGCTTCACGTACGGGCAAATTTTCTTCGTGCATGATACGTTCCACGTTTTCAATAACCACAATAGCATCGTCCACTACCATACCGATAGCCAGCACAAGCCCAAAGAGCGTAAGCGTGTTAATCGAAAATCCCATCACGTCCATGCCGGCAAACGCGCCGATAATAGAAACCGGTACGGCCAAGCACGGGATCAGCGTAGCACGCCAATCTTTTAAGAACAAAAATACCACCAAAAACACCAACACCATGGCTTCCACCAAGGTTTTAATTACCTCTTTAATAGACTCCGTTACAAAGAGAGTCGTATCGTATGCGGTGTCGTAGGTCAGGTCCATTTCCGCCGGAAAATTTTTAGCCGCTTCTTTCAAATAGTCTTGTACAGCTTTGGCGGTAGCTACGGCGTTTGCGCCCGGAGACAAATAAATCCCCACCGGCACAGCCGGTTGACGGTTGAAGCTGCCGTTAAATTCATAGGTTTGGCTACCCAGCTCCACGCGGGCTACATCTTTGAGTTTTAAAGTAGTTCCGTCCGGGTTGGCACGCAAAATAATGTTTTCAAATTCTTCTACGGTAGAGAAACGTCCGGGAGCAATAATAGAGTAACTGCGATCCACTTTTACCGGCATAGGAGCTTGCCCAATTTTACCCGCGGCCCGTTGCGCGTTTTGCGCTTGCACCGCACTAGCTACCTCGGCAATAGATAAATTACGCTGGGAAATTACATCCGGTTTGACCCAAATACGGATAGCATAGTCGTTGGCGGACATGACCATCGCATCACCGACTCCTTCAATACGTTTTAAGTCATCTACGATGTTAATGAGTACATAGTTTCCAATGGTCGTCGTATCCGAACGGCCCGAAGGAGAATAAAATGCAATCATCTGTAAAATAGCGGAAGATTTTTTATCTACCGTTACCCCGTAACGGCGCACGTCTTCGGGCAAAGTAGCGGTTGCCCCTTGTACACGGTTATTGACGTTAATCATGGCCTGGTCCGGGTCGGTTCCAACTTTAAAGGAAACCGTAAGTGCCATATCCCCGTTGGCAGAAGAAGTGGAGTTCATATACAACATATCTTCCACCCCGTTAATTTGTTGCTCTAAGGGAGCGGCCACGGTGTTGGCAATTACTTCGGGGCTGGCACCGGGATATTGGGCCGATACCGCAATGGTAGGAGGAGTCAAATCCGGGTACTGCTCCACCGGTAAAGATTTAATAGCCACAATACCGGCTAACGTAATCAAAAGAGAAATTACAGCCGAAAAAATAGGGCGGTCAATAAAGAATTTAGAGAACATATCCGCTCCTAATTAGCCGCCGCAGGTTGTTCTTGCGTACTCGTAGTCTGAGGTAACGACTGGGCATCCGGTGCTTCCGAATCCGAAATCGCTTGTTCAAATTGATCCATTTTTTCCTCGTCTGCCTTAGGAGCGGTACGTTCTTGCGCCGCAGCCACCGTAAAATCTTGCAGTTTCACTTCCACTTTTTGACCGGGGCGAACGCGCGAAAGCCCCTCACTAATGATAACGTCTCCCTCTTTAAGTCCTTTTGTTACCACATACATATCGTCCTGTAAATCGGCCTCAATGGGGCGGGCTTCTACCGCGTTATTAGGATCTACTACATACACCAAGAGCTCTTTGGCTGTATGCAATACTGCAGAAGAAGGAATCAACATAGCATTTTTAAAAGTAGCTCCCACTAAGTGTACACGTACAAATTGACCGGGCATCAACAAACGCGAATTTTGAGGATTGGCAAATTCCGCCTTCATGGCAATGCTGGAAGTTTGGGCATTTTCAGAGCTATCAAAGAAAATAATTTTGCCCCGTTGCGGGTAAATTTCCCCATTGGGCAAAATGGCCTCTACATATACAGCCACATCGTTCACATCTTTGTCTTTATAAGCTTTCATGTTTTCTTGTTGATGCCCAACCTGCATATTCCCAAATGCAATTTGACCAGATAGAAAGCCCTGAGAGAGTTGGTTAAATTGGCTGCCCGGCATTGAAAATTTTACATACAACGGATTAATTTGCACCATATTGGTTAAATAACCCGATTCCCCGGCAGGCGAAATCAAACTACCTACCGACGGAACTGCCTGGCCCACAATCCCGGAAATGGGAGCTGTAACTTTGGTGTAACCTAAATTGATTTGAGCTCCTTCCACTGCTGCTTGAGCTACTTTCACGTTAGCCTGTGCGGTTTCATAGGCAGATAGTGCATTATCATAGTCCTGTTGGCTCACTGCATTGGATGCACGCAACGTTTTCATACGGTTAAACGTACGTTGTGTACGCTTTTCTTCTGCTTGCGCTTGTGCTAAAGAACCTTGTGCTTTTTCCAATGCCACCTTATATTCGGCATCATCAATTTGAAACAGTTGGGTGCCCGCTTCCACAAATTCGCCTTCGTTATACAAGCGACTTTGCAAAATTCCGCCCACTTGGGCACGAATTTGAATTTCAAGCGAACCCGCCACTTGAGCGGGATATTCAATATTCCAAGGTAAATCTTGTTGCAATACTTTAACGGCAGACACCACCGGTGCAGGTGCTTCGGCTTTTTCTTTGTTTTTGCACGCGCCCAAGGCTACGGCGATGCACAACAAACCCCATAAAACTCTCTTCATGTACTTTCCTCCTTACGATATACAAAAATTTTATGAAATTGCTTTTGCTTTAGCAACCGACTTTTTAAAAAATAGCCTTTTTTTTTCGCTAAAAAACCGTATAATATATAGTATGAGAATATTTTGCACTTTATGTTTATGCTTTTTATTCATGGGCACCGCTTTAGCCAAACCTTCTTTATTAGACCTGGACAGTTGGCAATTGCCGCCGGAACCGGATCCTGTAAAAAAAGAAGCGGTCCCCGCTCAACCTGCCGCGGAACCGAAACCCAGCACGGAATCTAAGCCGATTGCAAAGCCCAAAGCATCTGCAAAGTCTAAATCACGTGCTACCAAAGCCCCGGCCAAAGAAAATGCAGGGGATGAAATTAAAATTGAAATGACCGGCACTTCTAACTACGTTTCCGTGGGAGACTCTCAGGACCCCAATGAAATCCCTGTTATGCGCCGCACGCAACAACAATTAGCTAAACGTCTTACCAATACCAGTCGGTTTTATTTAATTTTCAATGCAGACCGCGTGGCTGCTGTCGACGGATATTTGACCGCTCCAAACGGCGCAAGATATGCTTTTGTAAGTTTTGGTGAGGAAACGGGACCCTTTCGCAAATTTTTGTTTGAACCGGACGGGACTCAACAGTTTATAGCGGTGACGGACAATGTCGCAGGCGTATTAGAACTAAATGCTATCTATCAAATCAACATGGGCCTGCACGAAGAGGCCTTACACCAGGCCTACCCAAAAGCGGTTGCTACCGTGGTTGAGGATGTAAAAAATAACAAAAAATATCATGTGTATCAAATTGAGGATACTTGGTTCTTGGTGTTTGATAACTCTTCTTTGGTAAAGCAATTTAGTGCTGCAGAGGAATTAGAAGAATTTACGCAACAAATAGTGGCTTCCAATGCCGCTCTGGCCCCGCAACCTATGCCTGTGCCTCCCCCTCCTGTTCCTCCCGAACACAGAAAACGCTCTGCAAAACATCGCCTTAAAGCTTTAATAACCGGTGGGACCACCGAAGACAAAATGTATTTACCACAGGTAAACAATCCCGAGGATTACAAAGTAGACGTACCGCCTTTGGTTCCCAGTGGCCCCCAGGCCGGTACAGTCCTTTTACGGGATGTAGATGGCAAATATATGAATAATAAATAAAATGTGTCCCTTCGGGGGCACTTTTTATGTGCTCCTCAAACGCAATATGGTAGAATATAGGTAATATGAACCAAGACAATAAAGCTATTTATTTCCGTCGCACCGCGCTTCGCAAAATTATAGAAGCGTTTGACAAGGGAACCTTGGAAACAAACGCTTACCGTATTCCGTACGAAGTGATTCCGCAAGATTCTAAATCGTCCGTACGGTGTTGTATTTACAAAGAGCGCGCCGTCTTCCGCTCCCGCACATTGGCCGCCCTGGGTTGTAGCGTAGAGGAAGACGACGAAGCCACTTCTCTAAATGATTACGCTAAAAAGGCTTTAAACCGTACTGAAATTTCACCGATACCGCTTACGGTTATGGATATTGCCTGCCATGGTTGCCGCAAGGCGCGCCATATGGTAACCGAAGCGTGCCAAGGTTGTTTGGCTCGCCCATGCCAACAGGCATGCAAATTTGGAGCCATTAGCTTTATTGACGGACGCTCGTTTATTGACGCTGACAAATGTAAAAATTGCGGCGCTTGCAAATTAGCCTGTCCGTATAATGCCATTACTTTTATTCCCGTTCCCTGCGAACAATCCTGCCCCGTTAACGCAATTCACAAAGCTGAAAACGGAGTAGCTGAAATTGATTTTGATAAGTGCATTTCCTGCGGGCATTGTATGGAAGCTTGCCCGTTTGGCGCGATTATGGAACGCAGCCAACTGATTGATATTTTGGGCCAACTAAAAAAGGGGGGCCCCGTCGTGGCCATGATTGCCCCATCGATTGTGGGACAATTTGATTGCACATTGCCGCAATTGATTACGGCAATTAAAAAAGCCGGTTTTCCGCACGTAACCGAGGTTGCTTTAGGGGCCGATGTGACTACCGCTAATGAAGCACGTGAACTGGTAGAACGCCTGGAAAACGGCGCCCGCTTTATGACCACCTCATGCTGTGCCGCTTGGATACAAGCCGTTAAAAAACATTTGCCTGTACTCAAAGAATTTGTATCACACACCAAAACGCCGGCAGCTTATACGGCCGAGATTGAAAAGAAAAAAGGAAACATAACTGTATTTATAGGGCCCTGTGTTTCCAAACGAGCCGAAGGCATGGAAGACCCAAATATTGATTACGTAATGACGTACGAAGAATTGGGCGCTATGTTTGATGCCAAAGGCATTGACCCTACCACGTGTGAAGAAACCCCGCTGGACCCGGGTATTTCTGGCGAAGCCCGCTACTACGGCGTAACAGGCGGCGTAGCTCAAGCGGTGGAAAATGCCATCGCCGGCAAAAAATCGTTTAAGAAAATGGCTATTAACGGCCTAGACAAAAAAGCAATGGCTTTGCTGACGGCTTTTGCCAAAGGGGCCGGAGACTTCCAACTTTTGGAAGTCATGAACTGCAAGGGCGGTTGTATCGGCGGGCCCTGCACCCTTAAACCGCAAGCGCAAGTAATTAAACCTATTAAGGACTTGGTAGAAAAGTCCCCCAAAGTTAAGTGCGCGCTTGATGAAAAAGAAAAATAAACTTACGCTTACATCAAAAAGCCCCGCTTACAAGCGGGGCTTTTTGATAAAACATCTAGTTGCCTACACACCCAATGTAGCAAGCAATTTTTCCATGGGTTCTTTAGCCTCTCCGCCGCCCTGGGCAAAATCCGGCCGCCCTCCAGCGCGTCCCTTTAACCCTTCAGCTAATTGTTTGGCTACCGTTACGGCATCTGTGTTGGGGAGTTTGCCCGCCATTTTGACTACAAACGACCGCTTACCTTCGTGGTCACACGTAACGATTACAAGGGCTTGTTTTTGTTTTTGCGCAAGCGTATCGGCAATATTACGTAACTCTTTAGGTTGTGCCTCATCGGCCTTACGCAAAATAACGGTAGTACCGTTTTTCAAAGTAAAGCTCATCTCGTTCACGCCACCCGCCGCTAATGTTTTTTGGCGGAAATCTTCGTAACGTTTTTTTACTTCTTTAAGCTCGTCCATAATGGCGTTGACACGCACAAACACATCCTTAGCAGGAACTACTAAACGCGCAGCCAATGTATCGGCTTGTCTGTTCACTTCTTTTAAATAGTCTAAGGCTGCATACCCGGCCACGCCTTCAATACGGCGCACGCCAGCAGAAACCGAACCTTCCTTCAGTACCAATATGGTAATCACGTCTGCCGTATTTTTTACATGGGTACCAGCACACAATTCCAAACTGTACTTTTTCTCGGGGTGTTCAAAACTCCCCCCCATCAGCACAAAGCGGGCCGGGTCAGCATAGGTTTCCCCTAGCAAAGTAACGGCCCCTAATTTTTCGGCATCGGCTAACGGACGCGTTTGACACGTAACGGGCAACGCCTCTTGCGCGGCTTTATTAGCAATTTGCCAAGCTTTATTAAGCTCCTCTTGCGACGGAGTTTTGGAAAGCGTATAATCAAAGCGGAACCGCTCCGGCGACACATAAGACCCACTTTGGTGTACCGTCGGCCCAAATACCTGGCGCAAAGCCGCGTTAATTAAGTGAATCGCACTATGGTTTGCCATACAGCGTTTGCGCAAATCCGCATTTACTTGCAAAGTAACGGTAGCACCTTTTTGAAGGATCCCTTTTACTTGATGCAAGAAAATTTTGCCCAAGGGTTTTTGCACGTCCACAATTTGTGCAATCTCTATGCCGTCTTTCAAAATAAGCCCCTTGTCGCCAATTTGACCGCCGGATTCTGCGTAAAACGGTGTGGTGTTAAATACCGCAAACCCCGTTCCTTTGATTTCGTTCACCGTTTCAAATTGTTCATTTAAAAGAGCCAATACCTGGGCTTGTTGCGTCAGTGTTTCATATCCCACAAATTGCGTAGCCGGCAAGGTGTTTTCCAATTTCTGCATAACAATCACTTTGCCTTTGCTAAATTCGTCTGCGTAAGAACGGCTTTTTTCTTGGGCGGATTCTTTGGCTTTTTTATAACCTTCCTCATCCACCGTTACACCTTTGGCAAGCGCGATTTCTTTAGTAAGCTCCAACGGGAAACCATACGTTTCGTGCAAGTGGAAGGCATCTTCACCGGCAATCGTTTTCGTTCCGCTGGCTAAAAGTTCGGCCAATTTTTCTTCGCCGGTAACAAGCGTTTTGCGGAAAGCTTTTTCCTCTTGTTTAAGCACATCTTGGATATGCGCGGCATTTTTATCAATTTCAGGATATAGTCCCGCAAAAATCTGCTGCACCACCGGCACCAGCGTATACAAATAGGGTTTATCGCTACCCATTAGTTTAGCATAACGTACCGCACGACGAATCAAACGACGTAAGATATAACCGCGCCCTTCGTTAGAAGGCAAAATACCTTCGGCAATTAAAAAGCTGGAGCTGCGCGCGTGATCCGCAATAATACGCAAAGCGGCAATCTCTTCCCGCGTTTTACCCTCAATATGTAAATCTTTTTTGGCTTGTGCGGTAAGCGGCGTAAATAAATCCGTTTCAAATACGTTTTTGGCATTTTGCATGGCCATACACAAACGCTCTAAACCCATACCGGTGTCAATGTTGTTGTGCGGCAAAGAGGCTAACGTACCGTCTTCCTGACGGTTATAACTTTCAAATACGATGTTCCAAATTTCCACATAGCGCCCGCAATTACACGTAATATCACAATGCGGATTTTTGCAACCTTTGTCGCCGAAATCGTAGTAAATTTCCGAACAGGGACCGCAGGGGCCGGTCGGCCCCATGGTCCAAAAATTATCCGCTTCATCCAGTTCAAAAATATGGTCTTGCGGTACAAATTGTTTCCAAATTTCGTAAGCTTCTTCGTCGCGTGGAGCAATACCACCCTTATAAATGCTGACGTATAACTTTTCGGCAGGGAGCCCCAGTACTTTCGTTAAATATTCCCATGCCCACGCAATCGCTTCTTTCTTAAAATAATCCCCAAAAGAAAAGTTCCCCAACATTTCAAAAAAAGTAAGGTGTCTCTCGGTAAATCCTACGCTGTCAATATCCGTTGTACGCACACATTTTTGGCAAGTGGCTGCATTTTTTAAGGAATTATCAATTCCTAAAAAATTAGCTTTAAACTGCACCATACCGGCGGAGGTAAATAAGAGGGTCGGGTCCGAATGGGGAATCAACGAGCTGGACGGCAATATCGGTAAACCTTTGGATTTAAAAAAGTCTAGGTATCCGTTGCGGATTTGTGTACTGGTTTTCATGTTAAAAAATCTCTCTTAAAAGGTATAATATAAATTATACTATTTTATTAAGGGCTGCGCAGCGGCGCCGGGAGAAGAAAAATGCATAAAATTTTGGGGTATCTGCTAATTTGTATCGGCCTTTTTATCATATTGTTTGCTTTACATGCCATGTATCAAGTGTTTATAAATGGCGGTAGCGTGGCGAATATTATAAACTTTGCCGATTTAACATTTCAAACACAAGTCGGCCCTTTACAATTCCCGATGCAACAAACCAGTTTAATTGCCAATTTAGGGCTATTTGCGTTATTTATGGGTTTTTTGGTGGCAGTCGGTGGCAAAGTTGCTTCGATCGGCTGTCAAATTCTAAAAATAGAACGATTACGCGAAACTCTATTGCAACTCAAACCGGAAAATATAACGGAGCAAACACTTAAATCATTATGAAAATACGTTTTATCTTAAACCCCGTTAGCGGCAATAAAACAGCGGACGTAGAAGAAATACAAGCTCAAATCAAAGACTATTTTCCGCAAGCCGAATTTTGCGTTACGCAAAAACCCGGTCACGCCACCGAACTTGCACAAGAAGCGGCCGAACAACATTTTGACGTGGCTGTAGCCATGGGCGGAGACGGAACTATTAACGAAACGCTTAAAGGTGTACTTGGCTCTTCTACCGCTTTGGGAATTATTCCCCGTGGCAGCGGAAATGGTTTTGCGCGTGAGCTGGGACTACTGGGGCCCTTGGATAAAACGCTTCAAAAATTACAAAACGCCGTCCTTCAACCTTGCGATGTCGGATATGCAAACGGAGAACCCTTTTTAAATTTAGCCGGGGTAGGGATTGATGCTACCATTGCTTGGAAATTTGCTCAATACGGCAAGCGCGGCATGTGGCCTTATTTTAAACTTGCCGCCAAAACCCTCTTTGCTTACACCCCCCCGATTATACGAATTAGTATCGACGGGAAGCAATACCGTTGGGCTCCGTTATCTTTGGCCTTTGCCAACAACCGCCAATACGGAAGCAATTTTATTATTGCTCCGCACGCTGCCATTGCCGACGGAAAACTGGACCTGGTAGTGTTAAACGACGCCCCCAAATACAAGCTTATTGCTGCCTTACCGTTCTTTTTTACGGGAAGCGAACCCCCCCTTCAAGTAACCGCCTATGCAAAAATACAAGGGGCCGTCATAGAAAGTGACCAAGAAATTTTTTATCACATAGACGGCGAGCCGCGCAAAACAGCACGCCGATTGGAAATTACATTGAGCCCGCACTCCCTACGGTTATGGGTACCTTAATATGACCACCAAAAAAAGAACTTCTACGCGCCGCACAGGCGGTAAATATTCTCAAAAACAAGCTAAATTTTGGCTTACCATTATTTTGGGGGTAATTATGTTTTTTATGCAACAAAAAGGCAAGCCCTTAACGCAAGATGAAAACACTCCCACACCGGCCAGTTTTGAAGACGTGTCTATTGCTTCGGTATATGACGGAGACACCTTTAAAATCAACTTGAATTGTTCTATGGCTGTTTACTGCGAAAAAGTGCCCGTGCGCGTACTGGGGGTAGACACCCCTGAAATTAAAGGCCAAACAGAACGCGAGAAAAAACTAGCGCAAGAGGCAAAAAATTTCACTAAAAATTTTTTGGCGCAAGGCCCTGTTTCTCTTACCAACTGCGGGCGCGACAAATACTTCCGCTTGTTATGTGACGTAACCAACGGCCAAGGTAAAAATTTAGCCCGAGAACTCATTAAAGCCAAGTTGGGATACTCCTATTACGGCGGAACAAAATCCACCAAATTCCAATAACTTTTCAGTTAAAAAAATGCCCTCCCTTTAACCGGGAGGACATTTTAATTAACGACGGTGATGATGACCGGGTCCGGGTCTTTGACCGGGGGCCCGATGTTGCCCCGGCGCAGGGTGGGAATAATGATGGTGGTGACGGTGCCAATAAATACCGTTCCATACTAGTCCCCCTACCAACGCCGTACCTAAAATGGGCCCTATATAAGAACGTCGTACATAGGTATTAGACGTTTGACTATTCAACCGGGCCTGTTCCAAGGCCGTTTGCTCCCGGGCCTGCTGCGCCGCATAGGCCGAGTTAGAAGCCGTTACCGTAGCCATAAAGGCTTGGTATTCTTGCGCGCTAGCAAAGTTGCGCACCAACTGCCCGTTTTGGAAGAGCGCAAACTCTCCGTTGTTTTGGTATACTTGATATTCCGTACCGTTTGCCACGTCAGTTACCGTAGTCAAAAAGGCGCCTGTATTACGGGCATAGTTCTGTTCGGTTACCGGAATATTGATACCGTATTTTTCATTAAACGCCACAATCCCTTTGGGATTATCCGCCACACCGATTAACGGTTGCGGCAGTTTAAAATCAAACAAGAACAAGCGATAATCTTGATGTGCGCCTCCATAGCGCACCACCGCATATTCTTTTCCATCGGCCGCCGTATAAACCTGCTCGGAAGCGGGAACGGTATTAATAGCCGCTACCACACTTTTGCGGTTTTGGCCCGCAAATTGGGCAGCCAGCTGATCGGCCGAGTAGGCAAGCACAGCCACATTGCGACCGGCTGCCTGTGCGTAGAGCGAGGCCCCCAAGGGGCCCAACAACAAAAGCCCTGCTAGTAATAATTTTTTCATACGTATATAACACCGGATAGCAAAAATATATTGCAAAAATTTAGATAAAGGCTAGGTGCAAGGCCTTTACGCGGTTATTTAAAACTCCACGCATTGCCCATGGTATTTTCAATATATTCCAGCAAACCTTTGTGTAGCAAAATGCGCTTATTGGTTTTAATACGGTGAATCTTTTGGGGATCTTCTTTAGAAGGCACCTCCAGATAAACTACGGTAGTCCCTTTGGTCATATCCAGAAAGTGTTTTAATTTCTCAAGCCCTAATTTGGGATATCCTGCCGGGATACGAACTGTAAACTCGTCAGCGGCCGAAGCAATAAGCTCGGTAACATCGCTTACATCTTTTAAGTTAAGCTCCACCCGTGCGCTCTCATCATCTACTTTAATATCGCCGGTAAAACTCAAAATCATATTGGGGGCCAGTTTGTCCGCCAGCTGCGCATAAGATTTTGCAAAACAGTTCACCGCTAACGAGCCGGTACAATCTTCTATCACAAATTGGCACCACTCTTTTTTCTCTTTATTTTGGCGTTTTTTAAAAAGAGTAATAATGCCCAGCACATTTAAACGCCCGCTAACTTTGCCGTCTAAAATATCTATAATGGGGGTACATTTTAACCGCTCCAAATGCTCCTGATAACGCGCCACAGGGTGCCCGCTAAAAAACAGCCCCAACACTTCTTTTTCATTAAATAACAGCTCTCTTTGTGTAAAGGGGCGCGATTTAACCGGATCTTTTTTCTTTACACTCAGTACACTGGAAAAATCATCTCCAAATAAATTCCCTACGCTATTTTCTTTTTCTTTAGCAACTAGATGGGCTGTATCTACCGCGTTGTCAATATTGGCCAGGATATTGGCCCGCGCTTGTTTAGGGTCTTGCCCGGGGCACAAACTATCCAACGCTCCCGCTTTGGCTAAGCTTTCAATCGTTTTCTTGTTGGCCTGAAACAAATCAATACGACTGCATAAATTCTCAAGTGACGTGTAGGGCCCGTCTTTTTCGCGCTCTTTAACAATAGAAATACATCCTTCCGTTCCGGCATTTTTAATGGCTTCCAAGGCATAACGGATATATTCTTTATCTCCCACTTTTTCCACTGAAAATTCCGGCTGAGATTTGTTTACGTCCGGCGGCAAAGTTTCAAATCCCATTTTACGGGCTTCTTCCAAATACGTAACAATTTTATTTTCTTTATCTTCGGCCCCGATTGCATTGTGACCAATTTCGTTGGTAAGGGCCGAGCACATAAATTCTATCGGATAATTTGCTTTTAGATACGCCGTTTGGTACGTTACCAACGCATAGGCGTAGGAGTGCGATTTATTAAACCCGTACCCGGCAAATGCCTTCATCTGCTCGTAAATATGCGTAGCTATTTTTTCGGAAATTTTATGCTCTTTGCACCCTTCTACAAATTTTTTACCAAACTTTTCCATGACTTCTATTTTCTTTTTACCCATGGCCTTACGCAGGGTATCTGCTTCACCGGGGGTAAAACCGCCAAGCAGCTTGGAAATTTGCATAATCTGCTCTTGATAGACCATACAACCATAAGTATCTTTTAATACTTCGGCCAGTAGCGGGGTTTCGTACGTAATTTTTTCCTGCCCGTTTTTACGCCGCACAAACATATCCATCATGCCCGATTCCATGGGCCCCGGGCGGTATAATGCCACTAAAGCAGATAAATCACTAAACTGACTGGGTTGGATTTTTTTGATAAGGTCGCGCATACCGCCGCTTTCCAGCTGAAAAATACCCAATGTCTTGCACGCAGAAAGCATTTCATACGTTTTTTTATCGTCCAGCGGGATTTGGTTGATGTCAAAATTAGGGTCATGCCGCTGCCGTATCATCTTTTCGGCATTATCAATTACTGTAAGGGTGCGAAGTCCCAAAAAATCCATCTTTAAAAGCCCCAAATTGGAACAAGGTTCCCCTTCAAATTGGGTGGTAATTGATTCCTTGGCCCCGCGCGAAAGCGGCACATATTCACTGACCGGATCGCGCGTAATCAAAACACCGGCCGCGTGAATCCCTGTATGACGTTTCAGCCCTTCCAATTTTTGGGCCATCTCATAAAGTTTTTTAGCTTGCGGGCTTGCCTCAATGGCGGTTTTAAGCTCGTTGATTTCCAACGCTTTTGCCAAAGTCATTTTAGGATCATTGGGAATCATTTTGGTCAACCGATTAGCTTCTGCCAGCGGCACTTCCATAGCGCGGGCCACGTCTTTAAGTACCAATTTGGCTTTCATCGTACCAAAGGTAATAATTTGGGACACCCGGTCCGCCCCGTATTTCCCGCGCACATAATCAATCACGCGTTCACGCCCGGCGTCGGACATATCAATATCTAAATCCGGCATGCTTACCCGGTCCGGGTTTAAAAAACGTTCAAAAAGCAGTTTGTTTTGGATGGGGTCAATGCGTGTAATATCCAAACTATACGCTACCAAAGAACCGGCACCGGATCCGCGCCCCGGCCCTATAGGGATATCATGAGCACGTGCCCAATTAATAAAATCACTCACAATCAGGAAATAGCAGTCAAACCCCATAGTAATAATGACGTTGAACTCATATTCTAACTGTTTCCAGTAATTTTCCGGTACGTTCCCGTGCATTTTTTGGGTAAGTCCTTTGCGGCAAAGGTTCTTAAAATACTCAGCTGAATTGGGGAACTCGGCCGGGATATCAAACTTAGGCAAAATAAATCCATGTTTAGGAAATTGCAGATCGCATTTGTCGGCAATTACAAGCGTATTTTTACATGCCTGCGGCGTATGAGAAAACAGCGCACACATTTCTTCGGGCGATTTAAAATAGAGTTCGTGCGACATTTGCATACGGTTCGGGTCACTTAACGTCTTTCCCGTTGCAATACATACATGCACATCGTGCGCTTCCCAATCTTCTTTTTTCTCGTAGTGGCAATCGTTGGTAGCTACCAGCGGGATTCCCGTACGTTTGGCTACATCTTTCAAAAGAGGGATTGCTTCTATTTCCTCGCGAATTCCATGGTCCATAAGCTCAATATAATAGTTGCCTTTTCCGAAAATATCTTCGTATTGTTTGGCAAATGCACAGGCTTTATCAAACCCATCCACGCTGCGCACATATTGAGATAACAACCCTTTTAAACACCCCGACAAGCACAATAACCCGCCGGAATATTTAGCTAGCAAATCCGTATCAATGCGCGGATGATAATAAAATCCGTTTACCCATGCCAGTGAATTAAGTTTTACTAGATTTTGGTACCCTTCATGATTGCGGGCAAGCAAGGTAAGGTGCCCAGTTAAAGACTTGTCTTTGACGTCATATTTCCCTTCGGTAACGTAAAACTCGCACCCTACTAACGGCTTTAATCCCGCGGCGCTAGCAGACTCGTAAAAATCAAGCGCACCATACATATTTCCATGGTCGGTTAACCCCATGGCCTTAATACCCCGCGCGGCCAATCCCTTTAGAAAAGCCGAGGGCTTGTGGTTTTCGGAAATGCGCAACATGCCGTCTAACAACGAATAATCGCTATGGTTATGGAGTTGTACAAATTCTGCCATAAGGGAATCCAAATATTATAAGATGTGTCTATGAAACATTATAGTAAATTAAAAGAAACAAAAATTTCCGGCAAAACTCTTTTTAACGGTATCTTGGGGGTCAAATTAGACACCGTAAAACTGATTAACGGCCATACCGCTACCCGATTATATTTTGATCATCGCGGAGCCAGCGGTGTACTGCCCGTGGAAAACGGGTGTGTATATTTGGTCCAACAATACCGCTATCCCATTGGTAGAACCACCCTGGAAATCCCGGCCGGAAAGCGTGAAAAAGGCCAAACGTTTTTGGCTTGCGCACGCGCCGAACTCAAGCAGGAAACGGGCATGTGTGCCAAAAGTATTAAACACGTGATGATGTTTAACCCCTCTAACGCGTTTTCCAATGAACAATTGCACCTATATGTGGCCACCGGGCTTGCGCGTGGGAAAGACAGTCCCGACGAAGACGAATTTATTAACCTTAAAAAAATCCCCTTTTCCCAAGCGTACAAAATGGTAGAAAAAGGGGAAATTTGCGATGCAAAAACAATTATTATGCTTCAATGGTTCCAGCTGCAAGGCGGCATATGGTGACCGGTAAAAATATGTTCATTCCAAGAGGAAGGATTTCTCCCTTTCCCTTCTCTGGTGTAAACATAAATTCCTCTGGATGTTTGTAACCATAACTGATGACGCAGGGTATTCGTGTTTTGAAAAAAACCGCTTGTTTCACAAACACCTTCAACCTTGAAATATTGGTCGTCTTCATAATGCAAAGCAGCCCAAGTAGACAGTCTAACAAACTTCTCGCACTTGTTTTGAACAGATGCACTCACATAGTATGGTTTCACGGAGGAAGCCGCTTGAGAACGTAGCGAACGAATTTCTTTCTCTAAGCTACTTATTTTCTCGCTCAGCACTCTATTTTGCACTTCCAAACTTACCACTTTGTCTTGCAATGTTCCTTGTGGTACTTGAGCAATGCTGCTTGTGGCACTTAAGCATAACATCCCAGCAAGTCCAGCTAACAACAACTTTTTCATGTCATCTCCTCCTTTCTCATAGAGATACTTTTATTATATTTGTTTGCAATTGTGTCCACAAGGGTCCAAAGACCTATTTTCTATTAGGCCTTTCAGCTCTGTAAATGTGGGCCTGCGAGTTCAAATAATCACCCGTTTACTGAGGGAATCTGTGATGATAAAACAATTATTATGCTTCAATGGTGGAAGTTACACGCTTGTAGGTAAATTTTTTACAACTAAACGCTCCTAATGAACTTTTATAACAAAAAATCTGTTTTTCTTTCAAATTTTTGCCTTCTTAAAACCAATATGGTATAATGAAAATAGATTTAGGCCCAGTTGGCGCAGCGGTAGCGCGTTCCCTTGACATGGGAAAGGCCACAGGTTCGATCCCTGTACTGGGCACCATATAAAACCCGCCTTTACGGTGGGTTTTTTGTTGCAATTTTTAACATGATATAGTATATTAGTATTAGTTTTTGCTTCCTGCTTTCCTTCCATTTTTATTTCAACGGAGTTTTTATGAAAAAGCAACCTCTTATTTGGGCGTTGGTGTTACTATGTTGTGCTATGGTTTCGTCCGCCCAAATTTTTGTAGAAACAGAAACTTACGAAGTATTTTTACCCACTGCCAAACACGAACAGCGTGTGCACAACCGCCGGGCAACAGCCTTGGAGGAAACTGAGCTTGCCCTTGAAAAAACTTGGCAGGAAGCCAAACATACGGCTAATAAAATTGGGTTAGATATTGGTGTGGATGTATCTTATTTGGCCCAGCGTGCTGCCCCTAATGGAAAGCAAACCGCAATCCAGGGTGTATATTACCCGTACTTAACGTGGAATTTATTTAAAAGCAACACGTTCGGTGCTGGCCAATTAAACGTTAACTACACCTTTGTGCGTTATTGGGGAACGCAAGCCTTTTATCTGCAAAACCGTATCAACACGGCAACTGCATTTAACGATTACGCCGCCAACCAAGAATTTTTCTCCCAATTTTCCTACACGCACACGTTACCCGGCGATTTAAACTGGTTAAGCGTTACCGTCGGGCAATTCCCGCTATACAACTTTGACGGAACAACGTATTTGGATAATCAGCAAACTGCTCTAATGAACTTTGCGCTTTCCCAAAATGCTACATCAACGTATCCGTCGGCTTCCTTTGGAGGCTACTTACAAGCACAAACCAAAGAGTTTACCTTAGCTGCCGGGTATCAAGATGCCACCAATGTTACCGGAGAGCATATTGAACTCGGGGATGCTTTCAGCGGGAAATACACTACATTTGGTTATGCCGCCTGGACGCCTAATTTTGAACTGGGCGCCGGCCAATATGGTTTCTTATATTACTATCAACCTTCCGTGGAATTGCAACCGCAAGGGGTACATGGTTGGTCGTTTAATATGCAGCAAAATATGGGCGAAAAATGGGCCGTATTTGGACGTGCCAACGGATCAAACAACGGCGTAACCGGTATTAAAAACTCTTACGCACTTGGCGGAGCATTATTAAATCCGTTTCACCGCAACAGCCAAGACGCTATTTTAGCGGGCATTGCTTATAATCGCCTCAGTGCCGAAGGGCAAGGATACCCCAACTATATGCGCAGCGGCGAAACTGCACTAGAGTTAGCCTGGGTGTGGGGCATTGGCAAGCTGATTACCATTACGCCGGATTTACAACTCTATCCGCGCGCCGCGTTTAATGACAAAAAACAATTTGCAACGGTAGTAGGTTTACGAACCACCATACAATTATAAAAAGGAGAACATAATATGGAAAATAAAGACTTAGTATTAGGTACACGCTATCCTACATTAGCTTTTATTTCCGGCGGAGCCGGGCAAGCTGCGGACGGTATCCCGCCGCAACCGTTTGAAACTTTCTGCTACGATTCGGCCCTCTTGCAAGCCAAAGTAGAAAACTTTAACATCGTGCCTTACACTTCGGTACTTCCCAAAGAATTATACGGCAACATTGTGCCGGTAGACCAAGTAACCAAATACTTCAAACATGGGGCTGTGCTGGAAGTTATTATGGCCGGAAACGGTGCCCGCATCGAAGACCACAAAGCCATTGCCACCGGTGTAGGCGTATGCTGGGGAAAAGACAAAAAAGGTAACTTAATCGGCGGTTGGGCAGCAGAGTATGTAGAATATTTTGATACCCCCATTGATGATGAAATTGCCGAAGGGCACGCCCATATGTGGCTCAACAAATCCCTAAAGCACGAATTGGAAATCCGCGGTGTAGAAAAACATAGCGAATTTCAAATTTGGCACAACTACATTAACATCACCCAGCCGTTTGCTTACTGCTTAACCGTCATGGGTTTTTTGAACTTTAAATTTGCCGAACCGGTGAATTTAAAATAATAGAGGCTGCCTATGGGAAATAACAAAACGGCTGCCAAATTAGGCGTAATTGGTCTTGCTAGTATTGTGATTAGTTCCATGGTTGGGGGAGGGGTATTTTCCCTCCCTCAAAACATGGCGGCTAGTGCTTCCGCCGCAGCGGTACTACTGGCCTGGGTAATCACGGGCTTTGGCATGTATTTTATTGCCAACACGTTTAGTGTGCTTTCTCGCGTCAAGCCGGACTTAACTGCCGGTATCTACATGTACGCACGCGAGGGATTTGGCCCATATGTCGGCTTTACCATCGGTTGGGGATATTGGCTCTGCCAAATCTTTGGCAACGTAGGATACGCTGTTATCACGATGGATGCACTTAACTATTTTTTCCCGCCGCATTTTGCCGGTGGAAATAATTTACTCTCTATCGTGTGCGGCTCGCTACTAATTTGGAGTTTCAACTTTATCGTGCTGCGTGGCATACAACAAGCCACTATTTTAAACATCATCGGCACCATTGGCAAACTGGTTCCGCTATTGGCCTTTTGTGTAATCTTGCTTTTTGCATTCCACGCGGATAAGTTTGACTACAACTTTTTAGGAAAAATTGCCGAAGGCGGTCATAAACTGGGCAGTTTAGGAGCCCAACTCAAAAGTACCATGCTTGTTACGTTGTGGTCTTTCATCGGAATTGAAGGTGCGGTGGTACTCTCCAACCGGGCCAAAAATCAATCTGCCGTCAGCAAGGCCACTTTACTGGGCTTTTTAGGATGTTTGGTGATTTACGTTGGGCTTTCCGTCTTGCCGTTTGGGTTTTTAACACAAGAAGAAATTGCCGCGGTAGCCAATCCTTCCACCGCCGGCGTATTGGAAAAAGTAGTCGGCCCCTGGGGCGCGGTATTTATGAACTGCGGTCTTTTGATTGCAGTACTCTCTTCGTGGCTCGCATGGACGATGATTACCGCCGAAATCCCGGCCGCCGCTGCTGAAAACGGCACCTTCCCCAGCGTGTTTGCTCATCAAAACAAAGCCGGGGCACCGGATGTCTCCTTATGGGTTACAAGCGCCGCCATGCAGCTGGCTATTTTGATGGTGTATTTTTCAAATAACGCGTGGAACACCATGCTCTCTATTACAGGGGTCATGGTTTTGCCGGCGTATTTGGCCAGCACGCTTTATTTGTGGAAATTAGTGGAAGACGGCGAGTTTGAAAAACTTTCCACAACCGGACGGGCCGCCGCCCTGGCTACGTCCATATTAGGAACCGGCTTTGCCTTGTGGTTACTCTATGCCGCCGGGTTAAAATATTTGTTCTTAGCGGCCATTTTTTTGGCGTTAGGTGTACCGGTCTTTGTATGGGCCCGCAAACAGAAAAAAGACGGCAAACCCACCTTTGCTGGAGCCGAAAAAGCGGTGGTAACCCTGCTTGTACTGGCGGCTCTTGCGGCTATTTATGCGTTTAGCCGCGGGCTTCTTAAAATATAATCCTACAAGTCGGTAAGCCGTAATGAAAGCCGCCCGGTTATAACATGCCGGGCGGTTTTTAATTGGACTATACCCCCCTAAATTGTTATCATAATTTAAGGAGATTTTTATGCAACTACTCATTGCTTTTTTAGCCGGTGCTCTGCTCATTGGGATATGGGCACTATGGAAAATCAACCAGTTAAAACTGGAAAATATCCGTTTGCAAGAACGCAAAAACGCGTTGGACCAAAAACAAGCCGAACAAGAAAAATTTTTTAATACCCTGCAGCAACAAGCCAAAGATTCTTTTAAGCAACTAGCTACCGACTCTTTAAAAGAACAAAAGGCAGAACTAGTTAATCAAAACAAAGAGATGGTTTCCCCCCTTAAAGAAACCCTGGATAAATTTACCAAACAAGTAGGCGAACTACGTACGGAAAGCACTGCGCGCCATGGGCTTCTTCAAAACGCCATTGAGCGCACCTTGCAGCTAAACGAAAACCTCTCTCAAGAGGCACAGAATTTAACCGAGGCTTTAAAAAGCCCCAAACGCCAAGGTACCTGGGGTGAAATCATTTTGGAAGATGTTTTAACAGCGGCCGGGCTACGTAAAGGGATTGAATTTGATACCCAAGTTTCTTTTACTACGCAAGAAAATCAACGCAAACAGCCGGACTTTATTATTCACCTGCCCGGCAAGCGCGATTTAATTATAGATTCCAAAATGTCTTTTACCGCCTATATGCAATGGCAGGCCGCCACTACAGAAGAAGACAAACAAAAGTACCTAAAGGAACATGTAACGTCTATTGAAAAGCATATTAAGGAACTGGCTCAACAAGACTATACGGCACTACTTCCCCATGAAAAGCTGGATTTTACGTTTATGTTTATCCCTATAGAATACGCTTATTTCATTGCCGTACAAGCTAAACCGGAACTAAACGAACTAGCGCGCAAAAATCATATTGCTATTGTAACGGCTTCCAACTTGTTTTCCGTCCTGCAAGTGGCGGATAACCTGTGGCGCCAAGAACGAGCCGGGCAACTAACGGAAAAGATTTTTAAAACCGCACAAGAAATGCTAGAGCGCACCGGCCGCTTTGCCCAACGTATGGAAGAAATTCATACGCGCATTAACCAGTTAGATAAATCCTACATAGAGGCAGACAAAGCGCTGCGCGGCAAACAAGGCATTATTTCTTCTGCCAAACAACTTGAAGACTTGCGTCTTAAATCTTCCAAACAATTGCCCGAATTGTTGGAAGACGAAAAAGCCTCTCTGCCGCAAGACAACAACGCCTAGAAAAAGGTACAATAGAAGTAAGAGGTTTTTATGCTTTGGTTTAATTGTGATTATAACGAAGGGGCCCACCCCCGTATTTTGGAGCGCCTAGCGCAAACTAATTTAGAGCAAACTGCCGGCTACGGAACCGACCCGTATTGCCGTCAGGCGGAAGAGTTGATTAAAGATTTATGCAAGGCACCACAAGCGCAAGTCCACTTTTTGTGTGGAGGCACCCAAACGAATTTAACGGTGCTAGCCGCCTGTTCCCGCCCTTACCAGAGCATTTTGTCTCCGGTTACCGGGCATATCAACGTACACGAAACAGGCGCCATTGAAGCCACCGGGCACCGCATTGAAGCCTTGCCACAAACCAACGGCAAAATTACGGCCGCGCAAATCGCGCAAGTTTGCAAGGAACATTGGGAAGACGACAATCCGGAATTTGCTCCCCAGCCGCGTACGGTCTATATTTCGTTCCCTACCGAATACGGGACCCTTTATACGTTAGAAGAACTAAAAGAAATCCGCCGCGTATGTGACGAGAACCATTTATTTTTATTTATTGACGGAGCTCGCTTGGGCTACGGTTTAACCGCCCCAGGCAACGACGTTACTTTGCCCGATATAGCAGCCCTGGCCGATGTGTTTTATATTGGCGGCACCAAAATCGGCGCCTTGCTGGGCGAGGCCGTTGTCATTCCCAATCTGAAACTTCAAAAAGATTTCCGTTACTTTATGAAACAAAAAGGCGGTATTTTGGCTAAAGGGCGCGTATTGGGAATTCAATTTTTAACCTTATTTGAAGACGGATTATATTTAGAGCTTGCCAAACACGCCAACGACATGGCGGCCCTTATCAAAACCGCCTGCCAACAAGCGGGGTTTTCGTTCTTATACGATTCCCCCACCAACCAGCAATTTCCTATTTTGCCTAATAATTTGTTAGCCAATTTAGAAGAAACCTATTGTTTTGCCCACATCAAACGTATGGATAAAAACCATAGCGCTATTCGCATTTGTACCAGTTGGGCCACCCGCCAAGAAGATGTTTTGCAGCTGACCGCGGATTTACTAAAACTAGCCAAGGGAAAAGATGCTACACATCGGTTGTCATTTATCCAGCAGTAACGGTTTTGAAGCCATGGGGCAAACGGCACTTTCTATCGGTGCCGATACGTTCCAATTTTTTACGCGAAATCCGCGCGGCGGCAAAGCCAAAGAAATTGACCCGCAAGATGCCAAAAATTTAATTTCCCTCATGCAAGCGCATCACTTTGCGCCTATTATCGCGCATGCTCCCTACACATTAAACCCAGCCAGTGCAGACCCTAAAATTCGTGATTTTGCCTTAATGACCTTTGCCGATGACCTAAAACGCATGGAATATGTACCCGGAAATCTATATAACTTTCACCCGGGTTCCCATGTAGGGCAAGGGGTGGATAAAGGCATTGAGCTGATTATAGACGTCTTAAATCGCATTTTAGCCTCCAAGCAACACACCACCGTACTGTTGGAAACCATGTCCGGCAAAGGCAGTGAAATCGGCGGGAAATTTGACGAACTAAAGCGTATTTTGGATGGAGTAAAACATAATCAGTTGCTGGGCGTATGTTTGGATACCTGCCACATTAGCGATGCAGGATATTCTCTTGTAAAACTAGATGATACCCTCACTCAGTTTGATAAACAAATCGGGCTTTCTTTACTAAGAGCAGTTCACTTAAACGATAGCTTAAACCCACTCGGTTCCCACAAAGACCGCCACGCCTGTATTGGCGAGGGAACTATCGGTACAAAAACCCTGGCGGGCGTTATCAATCACCCCGCACTCAAACATTTACCGTTTTGTTTGGAAACCCCCAATGATTTAGAAGGTTACGCACGCGAAATTAAACTTTTGCGCGGCTTGTACAAAGATTAAGTTTGCTTTTTGCCTATAAAACTGATATACTATAGATGTAACGGGCCTGTAGCTCAGCTGGGAGAGCGCCTGCATGGCATGCAGGAGGTCGCAAGTTCGATCCTTGTCAGGTCCAAAATTTAAACCTCGCGAAAGCGAGGTTTTACTTTGGCTAACAGGAACTAGTCAACGCCGAATAACCAGGATCGCAAAAACGCTAGTCCACCATTTATTATCAAAAAACCCGCTTTTTAAAGTGGGTTTTTTATTTTGACAATTTCTAAATACCTCTACGCATCTACCAACGCTTCCAACTCTTCCTTCTTCTTATTCTCTTCGGCATTGTTGCGGTCAGCCAAGTTTACCGACATCACTTTGGAAACCCCGCTTTCTTCCATGGTAATCCCGTAGAGCATGCGCGCGGCTTCCATGGTGCGTTTATTGTGGGTGACCACAATAAACTGCGTAGATTTGGAAAACTCTTTAATGAGGTTCACGTAGCGTTCCACGTTGGCTTCGTCCAAAGCGGCGTCGGCCTCATCCATAATACAAAACGGAGACGGGTGGTGTGTAAAGAACGCAAACAGTAAAGACATGGCCGTTAGCGTCTTTTCCCCACCGGACATGGAATTAATATTTAACAGCTTCTTACCCGAAGGTTGCGCATAAATTTCAATTCCCGTTTCCAGCAGATTATCGGGTTGGGTAAGCACCAAGTCACACTCTCCGCCGCGGAAAAGCGATTGGAAAATGTTTTTGAAATGCCCGCGCACCTGTTCAAAAGTATATTTGAAATTTTCGCGCGTAGTTTGGTTGATTTTGTTGATAGCAGATTTCAAATCTTTCTTGGCTCCATCTAAGTCGGCCATTTGTGCTTTTAAAAACTCATTACGTTCGTTTAGCGCATCGTACTCTTCCGGCGCAGTCATATTGACGGCACCCATATTTTCAATGCGTTTACGCATCATTTTTACGCGTTCGTAATCTACTTCTTTTTTGCCGTAGTTCATTTCGGCTTCTTCGGGAGTAATGTTCCAACTTTCAAAAAGGCTGTTTGCCACCGTAGTATGCTGCCGCCGTGCGTTGGCAAGCGCATTTTCTAAATTATTTTTTTGAAGCGTTAAATCGGAGGATTCTTTTTTGCACGCGTTCAACGCGCTCATTTTCTCGTCGTAATCCTTTTTAAGTGCTTCTAAATCGGCACGCATTTGATGTTCGTCAATTTCCAGCTTGGCCAACGTATCGCGTTCGGTAGATAATTTGGCTTGCGTCGTTAATTTTTCATCGGCTAAGCTCTTTAAGCGCAAATTGGAAGAGGCAATTTTTTCGTTACGTTTGCCTTCGTTTTCCGTCAAGCTGTTAAATTCATATTCGGTGGATTTTAAATCTAATTCCACATTATTTTTTTGAATGCGCATTTCATACAAAGAGGCACTTAATGCATTAATTTCATTTTTAAGTACTTCGGCTTGCTCACGCAATGTTTGCTGGCGTTTTTTCGTTTCTTCGGAACGTTTTACACAATCTTCATGTTGCGCTTTGATTTGCGCTACTTGTTTTTGTAATGTGTCGATTTGCGCCTTGCGGTTATCCACACGTAGCGTAATTTCCTGTTTGCGTGCGGCCGCTTTAGCAAGCGTTTCTTCCACAAGTTTCAGTTCACGCTCTTTATTAGCGCGTTCATTTTGAACGGAATTTAAGGCCAATACCACTTCCTGTGCTTTGACGCGCAAGTTCTTTAAATCAGCCTCAGCCCGCGTTAAATTTTCCAAATTTTTGGCCAATTCACCCGTGATTTTTTCTTCTTGCAGAGTTTGGGCTGCCAGTTGCTCTTTGACGGTTTCTTCTTCGCCCCAATAGGCTTCGGGCGCGCGGACACTTTCGTCCCCGCCGCTTACAAAAAATCCGCCGTTTACGACCCCGGCCTGGTAAGAATATCCGCCGATGATTAAATCAATTAAATCTTCCAATTCGGCTTTGTAAGTAAGTTGTTTTTTAAGCGTACCGTTTTTCTCTACGGTAGCTTGCGGAACACTTTCTAAAACGATAAATTTGGCACGCGCTTTACCGGTTCTTTGCAATAATTCCACACATTTTTGCACCGTAACATGTGTATCGCAAAGCAGGGCATCTAGATACTTACCAAAAGATTCTTCCACCGCTACTTGCAAACTGGCCGGATATTTTAGCGCCTTACGCAAGGTGCCTTTTACGCCGGGCAATTTAGCATCTAAAACGGTTTTAACACCCACCCAGTACGGGTCATTTTTGCCCTGAGTTTGAATAAGTTCCAACTTGGCAGCCAACCCCGCTCGGGCCGACTTCACACCGGACAACTTTTCATTTAAAGAAGCCCGTTCTTGCTGCAAATTGCGCAGTGTCGTTTCCGCCTGGGCAATCGCGCTTTTAGAGGTATCCGCTTCGGTTTGTTTGCCTTGCACACGCAAGGTTACTTCTTGCACGCTTTCTTGCAAAGCTCTGAGTCCTTTTTGCTGGGCTTGATTGGCTTTTTCGGCGGCAATTAAATCTTCTTCTTCGCGCTTAATGTTAGATTCTTCCAGCGCAATTTTGTTGGTTACTTCCATTTGTTTTTGCACTAAAGTCATGAGCTCGTTGGAAGCGCGTTGCAAATCGCTATCGGCGGTACGCAAATCATTTTCCAGTTGCTGGGCCTGTGCGGTTTTTGCGTTGTAATTTTCTTGTAAAGGGTTTAATTTGGCTGTTACGACCGCCAGACTTTCTTTAAGTTTAGCAAGTGCCGGCCCCAATTCCGCCAATCGGTTTTGCCCGCGTTGTGCTTCTGCGCCCGACGATGCAATTTGCGCGGTAAGCTCGGCGGTTAAGTTATCGCAGTTTTTAATGGCGCCTTCCAATAACCCTACCTGATATTTACTGGCGGAAATTTTTTCGTTAAAAACAGCAGCTTCTTTTTGCTTGTGCGTTAAGTTTAAGTCCAAAGCGGCCGTAGCGCCTTCTTGGGCGGAAATGCGATTTTCTAAATCGGTTAATTTTTGTTCAATGGGTTGCAATTCACCGGAATGTTTGGCAATCAAAGCGGCCGATTCTTTCAAAGAGTGCAGTGAAATTGCAATTTCACTTTCTTTAAGTTCTTCGCGGTACTTTTGATAAAGACGTGCTTTTTTGGCTTCGCTGTCCAACTTCTTAATCTGCTCGGTAATAAGAGCTACCGTATCGGACAAGCGAGCTAGGTCCATATCCACACGCTCTAAACGGCGGATACACTCCTCGCGTTTGGCCTTGTATTTAGATACACCCGCCACTTCTTCAAACATTTCACGTCGTTGCTCGGCCGAAGCGGAAAGTACGCTTTCCACCCCGCCCTGGTCAATAATGGCATATCCACCGCCGCCGATCCCGGTATCCAAAAACAAATCGCGTATGTCGCGCAAGCGGCACTGTACTTTATTTAAATAGTATTCACTCTCTCCGGAACGGAAAATTTTACGTGTAACGGTAATTTCGTTAAAATCTAAAGGAAGCTGGCGAGATGCATTATCAAAAATCATGCTCACTTGCGCCATATTTAAGGGAGCACGTTTGGCAGTTCCGTTAAAAATAATATCCACCATGGACCCGGAGCGCAAGGCTTTCCAACTCATTTCGCCGATCGTCCAACGTACCGAATCAATTACGTTCGATTTGCCGCATCCGTTAGGCCCTACCACACAGGTAATGCCGGGCTCAAAGTCCAGGCGGGATTTATCTGCAAAGGATTTAAAACCAAGAATTTCTATTGCTTTTAAGTACATAGCGTTCCCTTAGAAATATAGGATATTATATCATTTTCCGGGCCCTCATATAAGGTAAACCCTTTCTTTTGGCTTCTACGCGTACTAATACAAAAAGGCTACGAGGGAGGCCTCGACTAAAAAAAATACTTGCAAAATAATTTTTTTTTTATTATAGTGAAGGGGTACGACGTTTGTACGTTAATATTAACGACGATCCTTTAAGGAGGAGTTTAAAATGGCTGAAAAAGTACTCAAAGTAGGCATGGACCGCGAAGACGGTTTCTTGTACTACATCGATAAAGACGGTGATATCGCCCGTGTGCAAATGGCCCGCGGTGGCAAAAAAGGTGGCAAACCGAAAAAAGTAGAAAAATGCGGTATTAAAAAAGAAAAAGGATACCTCTATTTCTTAGATAAAAAAGGCGATATTTCTCGCGCCAAAATGGTAAACGCCAAATAAGTTTGCTAATTACCGAACCCCCCGGTGCAAACCGGGGGTTTTATTTTTGCTCCAATGTCCACGCTCCAAAAATACTACAATATATGTGTCCTTTTGGCTTTCAACCTTAAGTACAAATTTTCAACTTGAGAGGTTTTGATGGAAAAAGAGACTGTACTGGTCGGCTTGTCCGGCGGAGTGGACTCTGCCGCTACGGCCGTGATGCTCAAAGAGCAAGGCTACCACGTAATCGGGGCAACCATGATTATTTGGGACCCTTCCTTACCCGTTCCCAAAGGGGAACATCAAAAAAATGCATGTTTAGCCCCCGAAAAAGAAGATTTAACCGAAGTGGAAGAAATTGCCAAAAAACTCGGCATTGATTTCTTAACGGTGGATTGTCGCAAAGAATATAAACAAACGGTATTGGATAATTTCCGCTTGGAATATTCGTGCGGGCGTACACCTAATCCATGTGTGTTGTGCAATAGTTTAATCAAATTTGGCGTATTGCCCAGCGCGGCCGCCAAACAAGGCATTAAGTTCGATAAATTTGCTACTGGTCACTACGCGCGCGTGGAAAAAGACCCGACCACCGGTGCGTACCTGCTTAAAAAAGCGGTAGACAACTCGCGTGACCAAAGCTATTTTTTACATCGTTTAAAACAAGAACAACTTTCGCACGTTTTGTTTCCGTTGGGAGAAAAAACAAAACCCGAAATTCGCCAAAAAGCGCGTGAGGCCGGCCTGAAAGTAGCCGATAAAGAAGACAGTATGGACTTTTATTGCGGCGATTATAACGACCTGTTAAACTTCCCCAACAAGCCCGGGGATATTCTCACCACCGAAGGACAAGTGGTAGCCCGCCACAACGGTATTTGGAATTACACCATCGGCAAACGCAAAGGGCTGGGTATTAGCGGTTTTGCGCAACCTATGTATGTAGTAGGTATTGATGCTAAAAAAAATCAAGTCATCATCGGCCCCAAAGAAGCGTTATATAAAAAGTATCTGCGCGCAGACAATATCAGTTGGGTGGCGGGGTATCCGCCGGCACGCGAATTTGATTGTGATGTCAAAATTCGCAATTTGCATGTGCCCGCCAAAGCACACATAACCGTACAGGAGGACGGCCACTTTACCGCTCTGTTTGAGCAGCCGCAGTTGTCTATCACAGCGGGCCAAAGCGCCGTGCTTTACGACGGGGATATAGTGCTGGGCGGCGGGATTATTTTGTAACAAACCCTCCTGTCACTTTACATACCCGCCCCGGAAACGTCATCCTGAATTTAATTCAGGATCTCGTTGTGTTCCCGGGGTAGTTTTTTTAAACCGTTTCTTTTTGGCAAACTATACTGGCACCTGTTAAATTTGCTAAAATATAGGTAATACGACATCTATGCCTACAACTATGAAAGAAGATTACTACAAAATCCTCGGAATTGAGCGCACCGCTAGCGAAGTGGAAATTAAATCGGCCTTTCGCAAACAGGCCATGAAATATCACCCCGATAGAAATCCCGGCGATAAAAATGCTGAGGAACAATTTAAAAAAGTCAACGAGGCTTTCTCTGTCTTGTCGGACCCTCAAAAAAAACAAATGTATGACCAATACGGTCACGAAGGTGTCAACGGCGCAGGCGGATTTGGCGGCTTTAACGCCAATGGGTTTGGTGATATTAACGATATTTTCGGCTCCGTGTTTGGCGATATTTTCGGCGGCGGGTTTGGCGGCCGTTCACGCGGTCCGCGTGTCACCCGCGGGGAAGATTTGAAATTAGACGTAACATTATCCCTGGAAGAGGCCTTTAGCGGCAAAGAAATGCCTGTCGATTATACGCGGCAAGATAATTGCCAAGCGTGCGACGGCTCCGGCGCCGCACCCGGCTCCCAACGCAAAACGTGCCGTTCCTGCAACGGCTCGGGCCAAGTGACGTATTCCCAAGGGTTTTTTAGTATGCGGCAAGTCTGCCCCGATTGCGGTGGCAAAGGAACCGTAGTGGAAAAACCCTGCACTGAGTGCCGTGGTACGGGCCATAAGCGCGTGAAAGAAAAAATTACCGTCAAAGTGCCTAGCGGCGTGCGCACCGGGGTTACGTTGCGTGTTTCCAACGGTGGAGACATTGGCGAAAACGGCGGTGGCTTTGGCGACTTATATGTAGAAGTACACGTCAAAGAACACAAAATTTTTCGCCGCGATGGCGACAATTTAGTCATAGACGCCCCCATTACCTACCCCCAAGCCGTACTGGGTGGTACCATTAAAGTACCCACTATTGAAGGCAAAGAAATAGAGGTTACTATCCCCAAAGGCACCCAATTTGGCGACGTGCTTAAAGTACAAGGCAACGGCATGCCGCGCTTGGGTAAAAAAGGGTTTGGGGACCTCTTAATCAACGTTAAAATAGAAGTCCTTAAAAAACCTACTGCCAAACAAAAAGAGCTTTTAGAGGCCCTGGCGCAAGAAACGGGCGGCAAAAAGAGTTTCCTCAAAGATTTATTTGGCGCATAGCGTTTGCTAGGCCAAATATGCTATAATTATAGTAGCGGATTTTCCCCTTTAAGGGAAATGAAGCTGGAATAAACTTATGTACGCAATTATTGAAACTGGTGGAAAACAGTACTGGGTAAAACCCGGTCAAGATCTGCAGGTTGAAAAGCTGGACGCGAAAGCCGGTGATACCGTAGAACTTAAAGTTCTTTGGGCCGGTAACGAAGAAAGTACCTCAGCAGATACCAAAGCCGCTACCGCGGCCAAGGTCACCGCTCAAGTGGTTAAACACTTGAGAGGTCAAAAAGTGATTGTCTATAAACGCCGCCCCAAAAAAGGGTACGAACGCACCCAGGGCCATAGACAAAACTTAACGCAAATTAAAATAACGGATATTGCGTTATAAATTGGGAGATAAACAATGGCACATACAAAAGCTCAAGGTTCTTCCTCTAACGGAAGAGACAGCCACGGCCAACGTTTAGGCATTAAACGCTATGGCTCCCAGTTTGTAAACGCTGGGGAAATTATCGTACGCCAACGCGGCACCAAGTTCCTTCCCGGAACCAACGTTTCCCGCGCCAGCGACGACAGCCTCTTTGCCCGCGTAAGCGGCATTGTTACCTTTGAATGGGTAAAAAGAGGTAAACAACAAATTTCCGTTTACCCCAAAGTTGCGGAAAAATCTGCGCCTGCCAAGAAAGCTGCTGCCAAACCGGCTGCAAAAGCTGAAAAAAAGGCGCCCGCTAAAAAAGCTACCGCTAAACCGGCTGCCAAAAAAGCGGATAAATAAACATTTGGCACCTTAAAGCGGCGGGAATCTTTTTCCTGCCGCTTTTTTTGCCAAAAGGATTTTGCAATATGCAATCAGGCAGTTTTTTAGATCGTGTTAAAATTTACGTTACCGCCGGCAAAGGTGGCGACGGTTGTTTGTCGTTTCGGCGTGAAAAATTTATTGAATTTGGCGGCCCTAACGGGGGTTGCGGAGGACGCGGCGGCGACGTTATTTTAAAAGCCGAACCCAATCTAACCACGCTCTTAGAACTGGCCTATCACCCTCACATTGATGCTCCTAACGGAGAAAAAGGCGGCTCTTACAACAAAACGGGCCACGCAGGCGAAAACCGCTACGTCTACGTACCTTGCGGCACAATTGTGCGCACGTTAGAAGGCGAATTTTTAGTGGATATGACCAAGCCCGGCCAAGAATTTACCGTTGCCAAAGGCGGCGCGGGCGGACGCGGCAACCAGTCTTTTAAAACCCAACAAAACACCGCCCCACACATTGCCGAAAACGGACTGCCCGGCGAAGAAGTAACGCTGATTTTAGAACTTAAAGTCTTAGCCGACCTGGGGTTAGTTGGGTTCCCCAATGCAGGCAAAAGTACTTTTTTAAGCCGTATTTCCGCGGCGCGCCCCCGTATTGCCGACTACGCTTTTACCACCTTAAACCCCAACTTGGGAATTACACTACATCAAGGCGTCAGTTTTGCCACCGCCGATATTCCCGGCATTATCGAAGGAGCCAGCGAAGGCAAGGGGCTGGGTTTTCAGTTTTTAAAACATATTGAACGCACGCGCGTACTGTTACATTTAGTAGATCCGGACGGATTTGACGGTTTATCCGCCGAACAGAGCGTAAAAGTAATTGAAAAAGAACTTAAAAATTTCAATAAAAAACTCTACGAAAAACCGCGTATTATTGCCGTAAACAAAGCCGATTTGCCCAGCGCGGAAAAAGTATATAAAGCTATTTCTAAAAAATTTAAAAAGTACAAAGTAATGCTTATTTCAGCCGCTACCGGCCAAGGAATTAAAGAAGTATTGGACGAAGTAGTAAAAATTTTATCCTCTCCCCCCGTAGAGCAAATTTCTATAGAAGAAGAAAAACCGGTTGTGCATAAAGTAGAACCCATCTTTACGATTACGCGCGATGAAAACGATGTCATTCACATCACCGGTAAAAAAGTGGAAGAATTTATTGCCATGACTAACTTCACGCAGCCCGAGGCCGTTACGCGCCTAAAAGGTATTTTCAAAAAAATCGGCTTGGAAAAAGCCCTCTTAAAACAAGGCGTGCAAGACGGGGATTTGCTAGTCGTGGGCGGTAAAGAATTTGAGTGGAACGGTGATTTCGACCAGGAAGCTCCCCAGGCACCTGAACATGCGGGTTACAAACGGCGCGAAACAAAAGCAGAGCGCTTAGCCAAACGTAAAGCCCGCCGAGAAGGCAAAAAATAGCTTTCATAAACCGTACCGCATTAAACGGTACGGTTCATTTGAATTTAAAACCGTTTCTTGTTACAATGAGTATATGAAGCGGTTTTTATTGTTATTTTTACTTTTCTTCGCGGGATTGCCTCTTATGTGCGGAAATGTTACGCGGGGTGCCACTATTAAATCAATCACCAACGCGCTTACCCCGCAAGAAGCCCGTTTGCAACGAATCATTACCCAACACATGGATCGGGCTGTCCTTAAAAATTCCCAAACCGCACGTTGGGCACATTCCAACCGGACAACCTATTTTAAATCGGCCAAAACGGTCCCCTTTCGTAGTATGGCGCCGCTTAGCGCCCCCGTCGCAACACTCCCTATAAATGACCCTGCTTTTGCTTTACGCAACGACAAAATGGCGTTGCCCTGGTTTGAAACAATTGAAAAAGATTTGGCGTTCTTACAAAGACATCAAGAGTCTATTTATGAAGCTTTATCTATTTCACACTTGGATCCTCAAGACATAGATTACGCCCGTCTAATTCCCGCACAAGCACGCAAAATTTTTGTAGGAGAAGAGCATAATCACCCCGCCATTTACAAAGCGTTTGAAAATCTGGTCCTTCAATATCACGCTTTATATCCCCACCGAAAAATTATTGTCCTTACCGAATTTGTATCCGACCGTCTACTGCCCTGGCAAATGCCCGGTAAGCCCGTCAAACGTTTGGAAATGCCTTTTAGACGAAATGACAAAGATTTTATTTTTTTCAATAAATTTATCAAAGAAGGTATTGATGTAATCGGACTGGAAAATTTGGCTTATATCAAAGAACACGAGGCTTTATTTACCCCCTCCGAAAGCCAATACGAATCCGTTTTCGGTATGCAAGAACGCAATGCTCATTGGCGCCGCATTATTAGCTATGTGGCTTCTAAAAACCCCCAAGCAATTTTGTTTATTTACGCCGGGAGCATGCACACCCACTATCGGGCCCCTTTTTCGCTGACCACCCCTTCTCCTCAAAATTTTGTTTTACAGTTAGAAAGTCAATTTCTAGGCCCGGATATGCCCTTTGGTTATGCCATGAAAGAGGAACCTTTTATTCGGGCCTATGATAAGAAAGTCACTCTCCTGCGGTGGGAAGAAAAGGACCCCATTTTCCGTAATCGTAGCGGATTTGATGCTTGTTTAATTTTTCCACAGGAAGATTTATGAAAAAATGTATTTTTTTATGGCTATGTTGGTGTGTACTCCCGTTATTTGGCGAGGTAAGCGTTATTTCAGTGACCGATACCGATAAACACTCTACCAAAAAAGACTTCTACCACACGTTTGAGTATTTCATTTCTGCCGAGGGCTTGCAAGGCTCCAAATGCCAGGCCACGCGGTTTGCCCCTCATTGGTTTGCCACCGCAGCCCATTGCGTAGAAAAACTGTGCACCGACACCTGCATGCTGCGCATGGATTTACTGGATACGCCTGTTTCCGTCTTTGCACAAACAACACATACTTCTAAAAATCCTCGTGTATTTATACACCCGGGTTACAAATCCAGTCAACTTGCCAAGGACGATTTTGCCCTTATCCGCTTGGATTTTAATCGTGACGAAAAAATTTATTATCGGCGTGCAAACGCTAAAAATCCAAACAATATTGCCCTGGATGACGAACAATTTAATGCCTGGATGTCACGCAATCCGCGTTCCTACAGTCAGTATCTCAAAGTTTTGAGCCCCTCTTTGCCACCTATTGCCGTTTTTGATAATGGCAATTACGTCATAGACCGCACGCTTTCCGTAATTTCTATTTTTGATGGGAAACGAGCCATTAAAATCAACTCCAGTCCTGTTTATTATCTTAAAGACTTAGGATATGCTTTTACCAATAACTTTGGTATTCAAAAGGGAATGAGCGGCTCGGGCGTGATGACAAACACCGGGGAATTGGTAGGGATTATTTCTTCTTATGTGTGGGCGGATCATTACCGCGGAAAGAAAAAAACACACCAAGATTACTTCACGTTTCCTGTCTTTAACGAAAGTCTAGTTAGTTTTATGCGCGAAGTGATGGGAAGCGATTTTAACCGCGTCGAACAAAAAGATGCCTATCCTTATCTGGTTCAAAAAACACATAAAAACTTCAACAATATAGTAACGTTATTTAAAAATCAAACACCTAATTAACCGTTTTTAAATAAATAAGCCCTTGATTTTTTTTAAAAAGTGCTTATACTACCAATATCTAGACGTTGGGAGGGATGAACTAAAGAATGCTAAATACCATTTGCCACCCTTGATTGCTGCGCCGGCTAGCAGGTGCGGGGTTGAGGGTGGTATTTTTTGCGTCCGTACGCGCAGGCGCGCGTATCAAGTTGCGGTTGACACACCCCCCCGGATAATGATTAAATAGTTGTACGGGGAACCCCGGAAAAATTCTTGGAGGGATTATGGATATTAAAATTACGGCCAAAAATATTAAACTTACACCGGCCATTAAAGAATTTATCAATACGCGCGTGAGCAAAGTAGAAAACTTTTTTGACAATATTGTTTCTGCCCAGGTACTTATTTCCGTAGAGAAAAAAATTAACCAACGCGCCGAAATTATTTTACATACGGGGGCCAAAACCACCATCAGCGCAAGCGCAGTAGAAACCAACCTCTACAAAGCAATCGATGCTGCCGCTGTAAAAGCCGAAGCGCAAGCCAAAAAAATTAAAAACAAAGCCAAAGCGCGCAAAGTGTCCAAAAAATCGGTCAAAACGTTGGAAATGGAACCCTTTGCCGAGGTAATGTTACCTCAAAATGACGTAAAATTCTCCGTCATTAAGCAGGTAGAAGTTTCTCCTATGAATCCGGAAGATGCCGCGTACGAAATGGAACGTTTAGGTTATTCCTTTTGGATGTTTTTGGATGAAGCTTCCAAACAAATCAATTTGATCTTTAAACGCTTAGACGGCACTTACGGCTTGATTAAGCCTATTAAAAAGAAATAAATCCAACGGAGTGTCCCTTGGAATTTCGTAAATCGATTACCGTTGCAGAATTGCTCCAAGTGAAAGCCCTTCACTTGGAGCTTGTCTGCGGTAAACGCTATATCCAACGTGAAATTACCGAACCGCGCGTTAATCGCCCGGGATTGGCGCTTGCCGGCCAACTGGAAAACTTTAGGGCAAACTCTGTACAAGTATTTGGACGAAGCGAATTTTCCTTTTGTCAAAAAGAAAATAAAACCCGCTTGCGTGCCAATATTACCAAAATGTTAAGTGAGGGCGATGTGCCGTGCTTGATTATGACGGCCGGATTAGACCCTCACCAAGCTATCCGCAAAGGGAGTTTAAGTGCGGACGTGGCTGTGCTAAAGACCGAGATGGAGTCGTCCGCTTTTTTGGCGGCTTTTTCCCGTTTTTTAGACGAAAAATTATCTCCCGTGACTCACCTTCATGGCGTTTTGGTAGACGTGAGCGGCATGGGGGTTTTGATCCGCGGAGATGCGGGAATCGGCAAGAGCGAGTGCGCGCTGGAACTGATCAAACGCGGCCATATTTTAGTGGCAGACGACGTTATTGAAGTACAAAAACGCGGACGTTATTTAATGGGCTCTTGTCCGGCGATGCTCAAACACTATATGGAAGTACGCGGGCTAGGTGTACTGGACGTACCACTGCTTTTTGGCGTAGGTGCTACGCTAGATGAAACAAAAATTGACATGGAAGTAGTGCTTACTGCCCCCAACAAAGCTCCGTTAGACCGCTTGGGCGTGGACCAAAAAAATACCGAGATTCTAGGGGTGGAAGTCCCCTCGTTAGTACTTCCAGTAACGCCGGGGCGCAACTTAGCGGTGCTCATTGAAGTGGCGGCTTTGAACCAACAACTTAAGCAACAGGGAATTTATTCAGCCAAAGAGTTTAGCCAAAAAATTTTAGATAAAATGAAACAGGGTAAGAAAAATGAAAAAAAATAAACGGCGTCTTTTTATCATTACCGGTATGAGCGGAGCCGGCAAATCCCAAACGCTTAAAATTTTTGGCGATTTTGGATTTTATTGCGTGGACAATCTGCCTTTAGCCCTTTTCAAAAATTTCATTGATTATGTTACCGCCAGCACCGATCACGAAAACATTGCCCTAGGTATTGATATGCGTGAGGGAGACCGTCTTAAGGATTTACCCTCATTGGTAAAAACAATTAAAAACCCGGAATTTGATATTAAAGTTATATTTTTAGATGCTTCCGACGAATGTTTAATTCGCCGTTTTTCCGAAACCAAACATCGTCACCCGATTCACAAAAAATTAGCGGCTGCCATCGCACACGAACGCGATGCGATGCGCGGGATTCGCACTATGGCAGACAAAGTAATTGACACCGGTGATTTAAAACTGGGCGAACTTAAAGAAAAATTATCTGTTTTATTAGGTTCCACACAAACCGGAGACATGCAAATTTCAGTCGTTTCCTTCGGGTTTAAGCATGGTATTTTAAAAGACTGCGATATTGTTATGGATGTACGCTTTTTGCCCAATCCCTACTATATTCCGGCTCTAAAAAATAAAACCGGCCTGGACAAACCGGTGCAAGATTATATTTCTTCCTTCAAAGAAACGCAAGAATTTGCAACCAAATTTACTAGTTTGGTTAAATATTTAATTCCCAAATACATTAAAGAGGGAAAAAGTTATTTGACCATTGCCATGGGTTGTACCGGCGGCAGACACCGCAGCGTGTTTATGGCCCATGAACTAGCCAAACGCTTGAACGAAGCCGGGCTTACCGCTTCGGAATTTCACAGAGATATAGGAAACTAATTATGGTAAAAATTGTATTAGTAACCCATGGCCAATTGGCTAAAGAAATGTTAGAAACGGCAGAGCTGATTATCGGCAAACCGGCCGATGACGGTTTTGCAACTTTTGCGGTAACAACCGCTTCCTCGGTAGAAAAAGAAGCAGCCAGATTAAAAGCTCTTTTAGAAACCTGCCCCGATGGTGCTATTGTACTAACTGATATTTTTGGCGGCAGCGCCACGAATATTTCGTTAACCGCCAGTAAAGATTTAAATAACTGTCACGTTATTACGGGTTTAAACTTAAGCATGCTTTTAACGGCCATTAACAGCCGCAAGAAATTAAATGCAAAAGAACTGGCGGAAAAAATTGAATCCGACGGAAAACGTGCCGTTATTAACGCAACCGAACTACTGATTAAAGGATTGTAATGCCCATTATTTTCGCGCGGGTAGATGACCGGCTGATTCACGGACAAATTGTCCAGGCCTGGCTACCCGAACTAAACGTAGACGAAGTATTGATTCCCTGTTCCAAACACAGGGCAGTGATGCTCAACAAAAATTTACTACGTTTAAGTTTGCCTTATGAATACGAATTAACCGTGTTAGATTCCCACGCATGCGTACAATATGCGCGCAAATCCAACAAACGTATTTTAGCCTTGATGGGAACGCTGCAGGAACTGGCCGATTTAATAGAAGACGGGTTACAAATAAAATCCATCAATATCGGTGGCATGCACTTTAAAGATAATGCCCAAAAACTAGCAGAAAATGTGTTCTTGGATGAGCAAGATAAACATTGGCTTAAAGTAATTAAGGGATTAGGAATCCAAATTGAAACCCGCGCCGTCCCCAATGCCAAATCTATTTCCGTAGAGGAGGCCCTTAAATGACCACACTACTGGCTTTGTGCGGGCTAGGTGCACTGCTAGAATTGGATACCACGTATGCCTTTCAGCTTACGTTCTCACGCGGAATTATTGCCGGCCCGTTACTAGGGTTATTAATCGGTGAACCGCTCGCCGGGCTTCAGGTTGGTATCTTTACCGAACTGTTATTTTTAGATATGAGCCCTTTAGGTTGTATACTTCCCCCAAGTGCCACTGTTTGCTGCACTGTTACATTAGCACTATTTGCGTTAAAAATACCGTTGTATTTTGCGTTCTTTTTTGGCGTTATCGGTGCTATTTTATTTTCGGAACTCGAGATATTTCTACGCAAACGTCGTTGTGGATGGGTAGCCCAACAAGAGCAAAAAATCGTTCATAATCCGGTTCATCTATCCCGTTGCATCATGTCTGCTTTATTTATGTCCCTGGTTTTAAATTTTGTGTTTATTTTATTTTTTAGTGGTATTGTGGGGATACCGTTAGCCAAATTTATTCCTCTATTGCCGGAAAAACTACACCTGGCTGGAAAATTTTCTTATATGGCAGTTCCGTGGATTGGCCTGGTTACTTTATTATCCACTTTCCGGCTTAAAGCGAGGTAATTATGCTCACGCCTTTATTACAAATTCGCTTATTTATTCGCTCGTTTTTCATTCAAACGGGTTGGAATTTTGCCAAATATCAAAACTTAGGACTGGCTTTTGTCATGTATCCTTTCCTAAAAAAATTATACCAAGCGGACAAGGAAGCGGTTCCCTCTGTACTACAGCGGTATTTGGAAAATTTCAATACGCAACCCATGATGGCGTCCTTTTGCATAGGATCCCTCGCCAAACAAGAGGAATTGTTAGCTCAGTCAAAAACCTTGGCCATTTACCAACAACGCTTAAGTGAGTGGAACGGGATTAAACGCAGTTTATCTATCACTACAGCCTCTATTGGAGATCGCTTATTCTGGGGGGTTTTAAAACCCTTTACGCTCCTGATGGCTTTGTGTATTTGGCTACTCTTAGATATTAACTTCTTTGAATTAAACCTATCCCCTCTTCTTTCCTACTGGGAAATTTGGAACGGGTGTTTAGTTGCCTTTATTGCGTTTAACAGTATCGCTGTTCTTGTCAAATGGAAGGGAATTGCGCTAAGTTACCATGCAGAAAATAACGGTTGTTTCGGTCTTACTCAGTTCGATTGGAATAAAACAATTTACAATATTAAGCGTATGGGCATTGTATTTGCTGCTATTTTATTGCTCTGGGGCGTGTATTATTTCGTACATAATATTCAAGAACCTTTTTCCTTGGCTTTTATTACCCGCTCGGTACTTGTTTTGTTTTTTGTTAGCATTAGTCTGGTTACCCGTAGTTTACGTATTCCTAATATGTACTTATATATTATTTCCTTACTTACGTTTTGCGTGGCTTGTTTATTTTAACTATGATACAAAAAGAATTAAAAATTTTAAACCGATTAGGCTTACATGCCCGCCCCGCCGCTTTAATTGCTCAAACGGCAGCCGGGTTTGCAAGTGAAATCGAACTCACGAAAGACAATGTTACCATCAATGCTAAAAGTATCATGGGGGTGATGATGTTGGCGGCGGAATTTGGTTCCAGTATCCGTCTCACCACCAAAGGCAATGATGAAGTTCAAGCTGCCGAAGCATTGGAAAAATTATTTAATGATAAATTTAATGAGGAATTTTAAGGTAATTATATGCTTGTATTAAAAGGAATTCCCGCCAGTCCAGGTATTGCCATCGGTAAGGCCGTTTTATTACCGGGGCAAACACTTACGGTATCTAAGCATTACATTGCATTAGAAGCCGTTGACGGAGAATTGACCAAATTAGAGCATGCTTTACAAAAAACCTTACAAGAATTGGATGAAAGTTCCGTCAAAGTACGCACAACTTTGGGCCCGGAATATGCCAGTTTAATGGACACCCATAAACTGATCTTACAAGACCCGGCTTTAAAAGGATCTGTCATACAAAAAATCAAACAAGATTTTTTAACGGCCCACTCCGCCATTTCCCTTACCATACAAGAGCTTGCCGCCAATTTTGATAAAATTGAAGATCCCTTTTTCAAAGAACGTCGCAATGATATTTACGACGCCGGGAAACGTCTTTTAGCCAATTTAGAAGGTAATAAGAAAGACTTTTTAGCTTCCATTAAAAAACCGTCTTTATTAGTAGCGCACGATTTATTCCCATCGGATACTATTGCGTTGCCGGAAAACCAAATTTTAGGGTTCTGTACCGATATCGGAGGTAAAACCAGCCACACAGCACTTTTGGCGCAAAGTTTAAATATACCCGCCGTAGTGGGGTTATCTACCGCTTCTAAAGATGTGGCCAATGGAGACACGTTGATTATAGATGGCGAAAACGGCCTCTTAGTAATTAATCCGGACCGTTACACCTTGGCCAATTACCGCCAAATTAAGCGTGAGCTTAAAAAGACGGAATCGTTGCTTAAAACGATTAACCATTTACCGGTAGTTACCCAAGACGGACGACGCGTACATCTATATGTCAATTATGATCCCCGCACGGACAACAAATTCAATAAAACTCTTATTACCGACGGGTTAGGACTATTGCGTACGGAGTTTTTGTTTATGAACACGCCCGTTCCTCCTTCCGAAGAGGCGCAATATAAGATTTACTTAGCCGTAGCCAAACGCTTTGATATGCGCCCGGCAACGATTCGTTTGGCCGACTTAGGCGCAGATAAAATGCCCGATTTCCCGCTAGACGAATTAGATGACGATGACAATCCTTTTATGGGTTGCCGCGGAGTGCGTCTTTTATTAAAAAACCCGGATTTGCTACATACGCAACTGCGCGCTATTGTGCGCACCGCCTGTGAAGTCCCGGCCCAAATAAAAGTAATGATCCCTATGGTCTCTTCGGTAGAAGAAGTACGCCATGTACGAACGGCTTTTAATGAGGCACTGAAAGATTTTGCAAAAGCCGGCAAAAAACCTCTCAATAAAATCGCTTTAGGTGCTATGATAGAAGTCCCTGCCGCCGCGATTGCCTTGGATGGGATGATTAACGAGTTGGATTTTATTTCTATCGGCACGAACGATTTAATCCAATATTTAGTAGCGGTGGACCGCGTCAATCCGGAAGTGGCTCACATGTACGATCCTTGTCACCCGGCCGTAGGACGTACGATTCACAGTATTATTCAAACCGCGCACAAACGTAATAAATTTGTTTCCATCTGTGGAGAAATTGCCTCGGACTCTAAAATGCTCCCCTTGCTTTTAGGATGGCAAGTGGACGGTCTCTCCGTTACTCCGCGCATGTATTTGCGTGTAAAAAACAATATCCGTAATTCTAATTTTGAACATTGTTGCGATTTAGCACAAGCCGCCTTGCTCATGGGTAGTTCTGCCGAAATTCGCGCGTTAGTGGAAGATAATAACCATGAAAATTCGTAATTTTTCCATTGTAGCCCATATAGACCATGGCAAAACCACCCTTTCGGACCGTATTTTAGAAGATACGGGAACTGTTCCCAAGCGCAAGATGCAGGCTCAACTGTTAGATGGTATGGACCTGGAACGTGAACGCGGTATTACTATCAAAGCTAAAGCTGTGCGCATTAAATATAAAGACTACATTTTAAATCTTATTGATACTCCCGGACACGTGGATTTTTCATATGAAGTAGCACGCTCGTTGCGAGCGTGCGAAGGAGTCCTTCTTTTAGTGGATGCTTCCCAAGGCGTGGAAGCGCAAACGGTGGCTCATGCGCATTTGGCACAAAGTCTGGGCCTTAAAATTATCCCGGTCATGAACAAAGTGGACCTTTCCCAATCTGATGCGGACGCTTCGGAAGAGCAGTTGTGGGATATTTTAAAAGAACCTATTGAGGCCGAACGCGTGAGCGCCAAAACTGGGCTGGGCATTGAGCATTTATTGGACCGTATTATCACCGATATCCCCGCTCCGTCTGGTCAAGCAGACAAACCTCTACGCGCACTTATTTTTGATTCTTATTACGATCCGTTCCGCGGCGTGATTATGTATATCCGTCTGGTAGACGGCAGTTTAAAACCGGGGCAAAACGTACAATTTATGTCTTCGGGCGCCACTTATAAAGCCGAAGAAATCGGCTTTATGACGCCCAAACAACTGCACAAATGCGACGTGCTATCCGCCGGTGAGGTAGGTTATTTGGCCGCCGGAATTAAAGATATCCACCAAGTAAAAGTAGGTGACACAATTACTCTGGCCGAAAATCCGGCCACAGAACCACTACACGGTTATGAAGATGCCAAACCGGTTGTATTTGCCAGTATTTTCCCGGTGGAAACTACCGATTTTCCACTGCTACGCAAAGCGCTAGAAAAACTCCATTTGTCGGACAGTTCCTTCCAATACCAAAGCGAAACTTCCAAAGCGCTCGGTTTTGGTTTTCGGTTAGGTTTTATGGGAATTTTACATATTGAAATCGTCAAAGAGCGTTTGGAACGTGAATTTAATTTGTCCTTAATCGCAACGTCCCCTAACGTCGTTTATCACGTTAAATTCACCCCGCGCAAAACACACTCACAAGAGCTGGCCGCTTTGCCGGAAGCACCTGACGATCCCGGATACAAAATTATTGATAACCCGGCCAACTTTCCGCCATACGGAGACATTTTAGATATTAAAGAGCCCGTAATTCATATCACCATTGTAACACCCGTGGAATTTATGGACGGAGTGATGACGCTACTTAAAGAAAAACGCGGCACATTTATGAGCATGGATCACCTATCCAACCAGCGCGTCATTATTAAGTACGAAATGCCCATGGGCGAAATGGTGATTGATTTTTACAACAAATTAAAATCTGTTTCCAAAGGGTATGCCTCTTTTGATTACGAAGTGGCCGGTTTTAGAAGTTCCGATGTAGTCCTCATGGAAATTTTACTACACGGAACGCCCGTAGATGCACTTTCTACCGTTGTACATAAAGAAAAAGCCCAAACCATCGGCCGCGCCCTGTGTGCCAAATTAAAAGAACTCATCGGCCGCCAACAATTTGAAGTAGCCGTACAGGCTGCTATTAACGGAAAAATTATCGCGCGTGAAACAATTCCCGCGTATCGCAAAGACGTTATTGCCAAATGTTATGGCGGTGATATCACACGTAAACGCAAACTGCTTGAAAAACAAAAAGAAGGTAAAAAACGCATGAAATCTATTGGCAGTTTAAATATTCCGCAAGAAGCGTTTGTGGCTATGCTCAAAATTGATGAGGAGTAATTATGATTTTAGAAGGACGTACGCTTGCTAACCAAATTAAAAGTCCGCTGGCTAAGCGGGCGAAAGCTGTTTATCAAAAAACAGGGAAACCTATCACGCTATGTGCCATTGGTTCTACGGAGGATTACGGGGCGTACTTGTACCTAAAAAAAGAAGTGGCAGCGGCGGAAAAAATTGGTCTTAAAACGCACGTACACGAAGTAAACAACAAAACCTCCGCCCAAGAATTTGTGGATCTTGTTAAAAAACTTTCCCGGCAAGAAACACCGGACGCTATTTTAATCCCGCGTCCGCTACCTCCCCATTTAGCAGCTACCCGTTACGCCGAATATTTAGCCCCGCAAAAAGATGTGGACGGTATGTCCAACGTCAACATGGGCAACTTGTTTTTGTGCAAAACCTGGGCCGAAATAGAAGCCCTGCCCGGCTTTGTACCTTGCACGGCCATGGCAGTTATTAAATTGCTAGAATTTCACCACATTGACCTGGCCGGCAAAGAAATTGCCGTTATTGGGCGTTCTTCTACTGTAGGACGCCCATTGGCACATTTATTAACCTGCAAAAATGCAACAGTTAAAATTTGCCACCGCCAAACCAACTTGCCGCGTGCCGTAAAAGATGCCGACATTGTCTGCTCGGCCGCTGGAACTCCCGGCCTGTTAAACGCAACTTGGCTAAAACCCGGTAGCACCGTTATAGACATTTCCACCAATTGGCATAATAACCAGTTAATCGGGGATGCGGACCCGTCCGCACTAGACGAGCGCGCAATTAACTACTCCCCAGTTCCCGGTGGGGTGGGCCCGGTAACGCTTGCAGTCTTGCTAGAAAATATGGTACTTTCAAGAGAGAGGAACTTATGAAAAAATTAGCGTTTCTATTTATCTTTATAGCTGCGGTTAGTTTTTTAGCCGCCTGTAAATCCAATAATAACCGTGAAATCGGTGGTGAGCGCTATGCCAAAAAAATCTACCTAACCAAAGAAGACTACCTGGAAGATTTAAAACAAACGGTCCAACGCCGCGAATTACAACCTAATAAAGAATCGGAATATATTTTTAATGTAATTCCCGAAACAGAAAAAGATACGGAAGTCTATTTCTTTGATAAACGTCAAAATCCCAAAGTTCCCGGCGAATATTCCGCGCAGGAATATAAGAGTGAAAAACGCCTATGGAAAAAACCCAAACGCTACACTCCAGAACAATACTACGGCATGCAAGGCAGCGGCAGTAGCAACGCCGGTTCTAATACCGAAGAAGACTATTACCAATAATCAAAAAACCCCCCGCTAAGCGGGGGGTTTTTCATGCTAAAAAATCAGTAATTTTATCTGTAAAAATACCATCGGCCCCTTGCGTTGCTAGCCGGGTCGCCAGTTCTTTATCATTTACCGTATAACAATAGACTTTAAGACCGTTTTCATGACAAATTTGCGCCATTTGCGGTGTAAAACGCGTATAGTTGGTGTGTACACTTTCCGCTTGTATGTCAAGGGCTTGCTGTACATTAAAAGAACGCGTGAGTTGTCCAATGCGAACTTTGGGTGCAAGGGCACGCAAGCGTTGCAAGGCAGAATAATCAAAACTGGAAAATAAAACTTTAGGTAACAGGCTAGTTGGGAGATTTTTTAAAAGAGTTTCTTCTAATCCGGGATAACAGTTGCCATCATTTTTAAGCTCTATGTTTAATAACATCAAACCGGGTGTAATTAGCGGCAAAACATCTTCTAACAAAGGCACATAAACTGCCTGATGTGTAAATTGATTGTTAAGTGGATATTTTTTTAAATCCGCAGCCGTTAAATCTTTAAGTTGCACGTCCACTCCCGCAGTACTTAAAAGAGAATAATCATGATGGACAACCAAAGAGCTGTCTCTTAGCAAGTGCACATCCAGTTCAAAATAGCGTGCCCCTTGTGTATGGGCCAAGGCAAAGGCTTCAGAAGTGTTTTGGACACGCAGCGTATTGGCTCCGCGGTGAGAAAAATAAATCATATCTATAGTGTAAAAAAATAAAAAGATAAACGCAAATGACCCCCGTTTGGGGGCCATTTAAAATTAAAACAACCTATTTAATTTCGGAAGTGCAGTGCGGGCAGCGGGTAGCTTCTAAAGCAATTTCGCTACAGCAGAACGGGCACTTTTTAGTCGTTGGAGCGGCGGCAGGAGCCGGGGCCGGTTTATTGAGTTTATTGATGGCCTTAATCAAAAGAAACACACAAAACGCTACAATTAAAAAACTAATAATGGCGTTTAAAAATAAACCCAAGTTAAGGGTGGTAGCACCCGCCTCTTGCGCGGCTGCAATGGTGGTAAAATCGCGTACGCCGTCGGCACCGGGTTTTAACACAATAAACCAGTTGGAAAAATCTACTTTACCCAACAAAAGCCCCAACGGCGGCATGAGCACATCGGCCACCATAGAGTTTACGATTTTTGTAAACGCGGCTCCGATAATGATACCAACTGCCATATCAATTACATTGCCACGCATGACGAATTGCTTGAATTCATTAGCAATACTTTTCATTTATTTCTCCTTTGTTATTAATTTTGTCGCCTGCAAAAGAGGCGTATACAAATCGTTTTGAACCGGATATTTAATTTCGTTTCGGTCCGTTTTTTCCGTAAAATATACGGGTGCATTTTCAATCATGCAAAGCGGACATCGCTCGTCGGCTTCTCCCATTACAAGTGCTGCCGAAGTAGCCAAACTGTCCGCCACATCTACTAACGTTGTTTGGAGTGGTCGTCCAAAAAGATCCGGCTTCCCGCGCAAGTCGGTTACTCCTTTAAAACCGGCATACCCTACCGCTGCCGCTACTACCCCCGCACGCAAGGGCAAAATCATACTGTCTGTAATCACAATACCCAAATTTTGCACATGCCACTTTTGTTTAAGCTTTGTGCGCAACTCATCAGCCGCCGCGTAACAATCCGGAAGTAAAATTAACTTTCCTTTGGCGTTACTCTCGTCAATCCCGGCATTGGTCATAATCATACCGTCTTTAATTGTCAGCCACGCAAGTGGCGTTTTTAAAGCAGCTTGGCTATGCTGTTTAATCAGTCTTTCTTTTTGCACCCAACTTTCATAGGGAACCGTGTTATTTTTCCAAAGAGCCACTACTTTCGAGGACACCGCCAATACTGTGTTTTCTTCCACATTTGGAGCAAAACGCAAGATAAAAGCCGGTAAATCGGCCCCTTCTTTAAATAATTCTGTGTGAACCGGCGTTACGTTCATGCATCCTCAAACGGGGCTACAAAACTACGAAAAACTTCATTGGCTAAATATAACCCCTCTGCACTTAATTTTACCTTTTTATTTACGCAGGTGAGAAGTCCGTTTTGAACATGCCGTTCTATTTCGGGCCCGAACAGTTTTCTCTGCTCGTTGGAAAGGCAAACCCCATCTAACTGTCTAAATGCCAACATTAAACTTTCCCCTACTTGTGCTTTACCGGTTAGTTGTTCCGAAAAAGAAACCGGAGTTTTCCCATTTTCCATATCAAAAATATAATCTTTTAAAACCGGTGTATTTTGACGGCGCACCCCCCCGCGGTACGAAACAGCCGCACAACCCAGGCCCACATATTCTGCGTTTTGCCAATAAAGAATATTGTGTTTGGCCTCGTATCCGGGCAAGGCATAATTAGAAATTTCATAATGATGATATCCTGCAATAGATAGCAGCTTGTCCGTTTCTTCTAACATACGCCGCATAAGTACTTGGTCACATTCTAGGCCTTGTGTAAAAAAAGGCGTTCCTTCTTCTATTTGCAGCCCATAGACGGAAATATGCTGTGGGCCTAAATTTAAAAGTTTTTTTAAGCTATTTACAAATTTTCCCAAGGTTTGCCCAGGTAGTCCGGCAATTAAATCTACATTTATATTTGTAAATCCCCCTGCAATTGCCGCTTGGTAAGCCTGCCAAAATTGTTCCGCCGTATGCACGCGGCCCAACGTTTTAAGTTCGTCATTATGAAAGCTTTGCAGCCCGATACTAATCCGGTTAAACCCCGCGTTACGTAACGCAGCTATTTTGGCAGGAGTTAAACTTTCCGGATTTGCCTCAAAAGTACTTTCTTCAAAATTAGGAATAGGACCAAAATTTTTGCAAATAATTTTTGCCAAGCGCTCCATTTGGTGTACAGCCAACAAACTGGGCGTACCGCCTCCCACATAAAGCGTTTGACAAGCAATTTCTTTATTTAAAGCGGCTTCGTGCCCAAGAGCTTGTAAATATACATCTATCATCCGTTCTTGCCCGGCAAAAGAGGCAAAATCGCAATAGTTACACTTTTGTTTGCAGAAAGGAATGTGGATATACAACCCGCGCTTCATGCTTTTTTGTGTTCGGCTTCGTAGTTTAAGTAGGCCAAAATAAACGGGTCTAGATCACCGTCCATGACTGAATCAATTTGGCTTGTTTCGAAACCGCTTCTTAAATCTTTAACCAGTTGATAGGGCATAAATACGTACGAACGAATTTGGTGCCCCCACGCAATTTCCCCTTTTTGTCCATAGCGTTTTTCGGCCTCCCCGCGTTTTTTGTCCATTTCCAATTCGTAGAGTTTGGCTTTAAGCATTTTTAGAGCGGTTTGGCGGTTTTGCAATTGGCTACGCTCAATACGGCAAGAAACTACTATTCCCGTAGGTTTATGTAGCAGGCGTACCGCACTTTCCACCTTGTTTACGTTTTGCCCGCCATGTCCTCCGGCACGGGAAGTTTCCAGTTCAATGTCACTTTCCGGGATTTCAATATTGATGTCTTCATCAATATCCGGCAGCACGTCACACGAAGCAAAAGACGTATGCCGCCGCGCATTGGCATCAAACGGAGAAACACGCACCAACCGGTGTACCCCATTTTCCCCTTTTAAGTAGCCATAAGCAAAAGGACCCTCCACCATGGCACAAAGCGTTTTAATTCCTGCCTCGTCGCCGGGTTGTGAATCTAAAATTGAAAATTTAAAACCATGTTGTTCCGCCCAACGCGTATACATACGCACGAGCATTTGCGCCCAATCACATGATTCTGTCCCCCCGGCGCCGGCATGAATGGTTAAAATCGCATTTAGTTTGTCGTTGGGTTCACTCAGGCGGATTTCCCCTTCTTTTTGGGCAACTTGTTTCTCAATTTGGGATAAACTTTCAAAAAGATTATTTAGCTCCGTTTGATCTTGCATTTCTTTGCACAAGTCAAACAACGCCCGCGCATCTTCCACATGTTTTTTAAGGTGAAAAAAAGTTTCAATAGATGTTTTTAAAAAATCGATTTGGCGCGAAATTTCTTTGGCTTGTTGCGGATTATTCCAAAATTCCGGTACGGCAGAACGTGCTTCCAAAGTTTCCAGCTCTTTGTTTTTTTGGGCAATTTTATCGATAGCTTCTATTTTTGCCACCCGGATAGACAATTCTTCTATCTTTTGTTCAACGTCTTTAAATTCAATATTATTCATAGAAAAAAACTACGGTGGAAACGGAAATGGTAAAAAACAAAATTGCACACAGCCACGCAAACCAGTCCCCCCATTGTCCGTAAAAAGTAGTACGTTCCAGCACCGACAGCGGTACATTTTGGGTAAGTACCTCCTGCGTAAAAAGACCTGAGGTAGCTTTTACATGTCCAAAAGCATCTATATACGCCGAAAACCCGGTATTGGCCGCACGTACAACCGGCAATCCGTTTTCAGCCGCACGCAGCACGTTTACCGCTAAGTGTTGGTATGGGGCTGCCGTATTAAAGAACCAAGCATCATTAGTAATATTTACAAAAAGTTGTGCCCCCTGGCGATTGAGAGAACGCCACAGTTGTGGAAAAATAGACTCATAACAAATAGTCGTTCCCAACTTAATGCCACCAGCTTCCAATAACGGTTGTTCCATCTCTCCCGGGGTAAAAGCTCCCAGAGCACCCATTACTTCTATGTTTTGGGTAAAATGCTTGAGAAGTGTGTGAAAGGGAATAAACTCTCCGAACGGAACTAACTTAATTTTACGGTAAGCCGAAAGTGCATTTGCCCCCGGTGCCATCAAATATGCCCCTACATATTGCGTATCCGTCCGGGATGATATATTAGAACCAACCAGTTGATATGCCCCCGAAGTTTGTCCTATGCGGGAAAACAAATCAAAATATCTCTCTTCGGTTAATGTACCTGGCACCGTACTTTCCGGCCAAACCACCAAATAGACGTTTTGATCTGCCAAAGAAGCTCCCATATTTTGCAAATTTTGGGCAATTTCATCTTCATACTCGGCGGTCCATTTCTTATATTGGTCAATATTAGGCTGCATAATAGCCGTTTGCACACTTAGAAGAGAATGTGGGTGTTTGGCAAAATGAGCATAACGCGCTTGCATATGCCGGCCAAACCCATAGACACAACAAAACACCACGGTAGCAATCCCCAAATGCCACAATCCCTTTTTAAGCCCGGGCAAAGCAAAACACCAACCGATACTACTTCCTACAAAAGCCAGTAAAAAGCTAAGCCCGTAAACCCCGGTAAATGAAGCAATATACAAAACGTCCGGTATGTTCCACTGCGTATATCCCAGCATAATCCACGGGAATCCAAGCCCGTAAAACGCAATCGTTTGATGTAGCCACTCCAAAGCCACCCAACCACAAGCCACTAATAGCGGAAAGAATCCTCCCGTTTTTTTAAGGAAATGGCACGCCCCACCCAATATAGCAAAAGGGATTGCCAGTAAAGCACTTAACCCCAGCCATGCCGCTAACGAAAGCGGTTTAGAGAGGCCTCCGCCATGTAGGCAGGTGTAGTAAATCCAGGACAATAAAGTCGCATTGCTCATGAGTCCGGTAAGCCACCCGTACCCAAAACTTCCCGCCATCGTACGCACATGGCAAACGCCCCAAATAAACGGAGCCAAGATAAACCAAGCCGCAAAGGCAAAAGAATTTTTGGGATAACTCAAATAAAAAAGCCCTGCCGTAATCACCGCACAGACCGTTATAAAAAACAAACGGCTTGCTTGGTGAAACAAAACACTAAAACGACTAGGGGCTTTCAACTCAGACATATTTAATAACTAATACTGCAGCGTTTAGCCTTACAAACCGGCCGGGCTGACGGGCTACACTCTCTTTCTTTGGAAACTTGTTCCGGGCACGTTTTTGTAACTGACTTTTGATTGTTCATGCTATTAAAATCCAAAATATGATTTACGTTAATCGCCGTTACTCCGCTGGGACCTATCGTACATCCGCACGGATCTTTTTCGACAATAATGCAATCTTCATCCACACTACACGAGTATACACGCCGCACACGCGCTTGACTACGTGCTTGTTTTTCAGCCTTGGCAACTGCCTCTTTTTGGGCTGCTAATTCCTGCATATCTAGCCGCACAACATCCACCGGAATCGGCGCATCATGCAGTAAAAACACCGGAAGCAAACACATAACTCCTATCGTACACAAGATCAAAAGCATATTTTTTATTATTTTGTTCATTGATTAGCTCCACAACATTTTTTATATTTCTTTCCGCTTCCACACGGGCACGGGTCATTACGTCCGATGTGTTTTTGCACAGGGGCATTCTGGTCCCGATCCGGGTTTTTGGCGGCAGCCTCTTGCGCGCGCTCGGCGGCTGTACGCCGCGGAGGCAACTGCAAGCGGAAGATATAACTAACCATTAAATCACGAATATGGTTCATCATGGATTCATATAACTTATACGATTCCTTCTGATATTCAATCAGCGGATCTTTTTGCGCATAGCCGCGTAAACTAACACTATTTTGCAATTGGTCCAACTCATACAAGTTTTGTTTCCATGCACTATCAATAATTTGCAGCAAAAGCATGCGCTCTACTTCGCCGAAATTAATTCCCTGTTCGGCAAAGTACAAAGTCCGTTGGGCATACAATTCCTTCACAGCGTCCATTACTTGCCCAACTAGTTGCTCTTGTGTCTTCTTTCCCACATTTTCTGCCGTTAATTCAAACGGAATCGGAAAGAAACGGCGCAATCCCGTATTAAGAGCCTCAAAGTCTGTACGTTGCGGATGTTGCGGATGATAATACTGTTCTACCAATTCCGCCACAATTTCTTCCATCATTTGATGGGACTTATCCGTCATATTTTCCCCATCTAAAATGGCATTTCGGATTCCGTAAATAGCGGTGCGTTGTTGATTCATTACTTTGTCGTAATCTAAAAGCTGTTTGCGGATATCAAAGTTACGCCCTTCCACCATACGCTGCGCTCCTTCAATTTGGCGCGTAAGCACAAAAGATTCAATAGCTTCGCCTTCCTTCATTCCCACATGCGACAAAATAGATGCAATTTTTTGCGAGTTTGCAAACAAACGCATCAGCTCATCATCCAGTGCAATGTAAAAACGAGAAGTACCCGGATCGCCCTGGCGCGCACAACGCCCACGCAACTGGTTATCAATACGACGGCTTTCATGCCGTTCACTACCAATCACATGTAACCCGCCTAATTTTACAACAACCTCTTGTTCTTGCGGCGTAGTTGGGTTCCCGCCCAGTACAATATCCGTTCCGCGCCCTGCCATGTTGGTAGCAATCGTAACCGCACCCTTGCGGCCTGCTTGGCTGATAATTTGGGCTTCCATTTCGTGATATTTGGCATTTAATACTTTATGCGGAATCCCTTTTTGGCGCAACATTTGGCTTAGCTTTTCCGATTTTTCAATACTGCGCGTACCCACCAAAACCGGGGCTCCTTTTTTCCATAATTCTTCCACTTCTTCCACTATCGCGTTAAATTTAGCACGTTCGGTCAAATATACCGAATCCGGATAGTCAATACGTTTGGACGGACGGTTAGGACGAATTTCCACCACGTCCAATTTATAAATTTGCCAAAACTCATTGGCTTCGGTCATGGCGGTACCCGTCATACCGGAAAGTTTGTTATATAGCTTAAAGAAATTTTGGAACGTAATGGTAGCCAAGGTCTGGTTTTCTTCTTTAATTTGCAAACCTTCCTTGGCCTCTACTGCCTGGTGCAGTCCGTCACTCCAACGGCGGCCGGGCATCAACCGGCCGGTAAACTCGTCTACAATAATTACTTCACCATCTTTGACCACATAATCTACGTCACGTTCATACAAGTGATGTGCCCGAAGTGCTTGGTTAATGTGATGGACCCACTCCGATTGTACATCATCATACAAATTGGTAACGTTTAAAAATTTTTCGGCTTTGGCAATTCCGGTATCGGTTAGCGTGGCGGTATGCGCTTTTTCGTCAATAATGGCATCTACCCCTTCGTCCAATTTAATGCCCTCATATTTTGCTTTTACTTCGTCTTTCTCGGTAATAATACGCACTTTTAACGAAGGCACCAGCCGGTTTACGATATAATATTTATCTGTACTTTGATCAGATGGACCGGAAATAATAAGCGGAGTACGTGCCTCATCAATTAAAATGGAGTCCACTTCGTCCACAATGCAGTAATTGAGCGGGCGCAAAACGCGGTCCTCGCGGCTAATGACCATGTTGTCACGCAAATAATCAAAGCCCAATTCGTTATTGGTAACATACGTAATATCCTTTTGATACATTTCCCGGCGTTCCGAATTGGGCATATCGTGCCCGATAAAACCGACGGTAAGCCCCAAAAATTCGTGAATCGGGCCCATCCATTGGCGGTCACGCTTGGCCAGGTAATCGTTCACGGTCACCACATGCACCCCTTTGCCGGTAAGCGCATTGAGATAAGAAGGTAATACAGCTACAAGCGTTTTCCCTTCCCCGGTACGCATTTCGGCAATTTTACCTTGGTGCAGCACAATGCCACCCAAAAGTTGCACATCATACGGACGTAAACCAATCACACGCTTGGCCGCTTCACGTACTACCGCAAAGGCTTCCGGCAAAAGATCGTCCAATGTTTCCCCGCCAGCCAAGCGGGCCTTAAACTCTTGTGTTTTGGCCTTTAACGCATCATCTGTCAGTTTTTCCATATCGGCAGCTAATGCGTTAGCGGTATCTACATAATGTTGAACTTTCTTTAAATCACGTTCGCTTTTGGTTCCAAAAATTTTGTTAATTACAGTTTGAATCATCGTTAAAATCCTTAAAAAATAGAAATCTGAAGTCCGCCGTAATAATACTAACCGGCTACTGGTTTTTTGTGTTTTGTTTTAATATTTAAATTTTTTGCTTCTTCTACCAAAGTCGCACGTTGTAATTGCGAGGCCGCCGCTTGCGCCTCGGCCTGAGCTAAGGTAGCGTGGGTTAAACTTACTAACTGTTCCCCGGTATTTGTATGTAAACTTTTTAAATCCGTTTTTACTGCATTGATAGCGGCTAATAAATCTTGTTTCTCTTCAAGATTTGTTACCGTCCGATAGGCTTGTTGATATCGAGAAAGAAGACCCTCTTTAACTTGTACACTTACAGCCCATATACGTGAATAAATGGAATTTAAGGAATCTTGCGCATGCGCGCGGGCTGAGTTCTGCACATCTATGCCCTGTTGAGAATAAAGTAAAGCCTGCTTATACTCTTCCAAAGTTTGATTTAGAGCAATTGAATTTTCAAAATTGCGTGCTAAGGCGATTAGCATATAACGATTTTCAAGTGTATCAGCCGGTTCGTCTACAAGATACTGGTTAAGCACCTCTTCTACTAATTGATTTAAATTTTCATCTTGCTGCGCTTCCTGCAAAAGCATTGGGTTATACGCACCAAACAATTCACGCGCCGTTGTGCGCGTGAGCAAACCTTGCGCGTATAATGCAGAAGACACGGTTAAAGTGGCAATTAAAAATAGACCCCTTCTCATAAGTTATATTTTACTATATTCTTTAAGAACGCGCGCGCGGAAATTTAACTACAAAAAAAGCCCCCAAAAGGGGGCTTTTCAAAAAACAAATACTTTCTACCTTGCGGCCGTACGAAAGAAATTCCCTTTGGCACTTTTGGCTAATTGCACCTTGCCTAAAGTTTTGCCGGCTTCTACTTTAATATCTTTAGCATTAGACGTAATAAAACCATCTACGCTGCCAAAAACATCTCCTTCTTTAATAATGCCTAATTGACCGTGGCTGTTAATCTGTACTTCTAATTTCAAATCACTTCCCACGCTCTCGGTCAGCAAATCTTCTTCACCCAGTGTAAACTCCAAAGGGAACTTGGGATTGATTACCCGTTTAATCGCCACGGGCACATCAGCCTCGTTTTTCACGATAATTGCACACGAATTATTATCGGCCTGTGCCAGTTCCAACAAGCGCTCCGGCACAGTTACCGTACCGGCTAACTCGAAACGACCCTCTTGTACGGGCAAATGTTTACAATAGTAGTAACAAGCACCTGCACAAATTACTGCCAATAAAAGTACAATTAATTTCTTCATACTTATATTGTACCCTAAAGCATGTAAGTTTGGCAAGGGTTTCGCCAAATTGTATCAACCAAAAACAACGCAACCCAAAACATTTCGTTACAGGTTGCGTAAGTAAAAACAAAACTTCAACGGGGAGTCTAATTATTGCTTAAAGAAACCCCACAGGTTGGCATTATATACCCACCCTTTACATACGCCGGATTTGGCTTTTTCAGGTTCATCTTTTACCTGAATCCATTTGCCTTGTTTGGAAATATATTTAAACGGATATCCTTTTTCCACCGTACAAACAATTTCGGAATTAGCAGACGGATTTTGACGGACGTTTAGATCAATTTTGGCAGACATGCCCCCTTGCGGGCTTAACAATGAGGCAGAAATCCACCCTTGATATCCTTCAAAATCTTTCACAAGCACCCAGTCTTTATCTTCATTGGTTTTAATCATAATAACCGGGGTATAGCGCCACGCATAAAACTTAACAGCACAGTTGGTCCCCGCACAGGTGCGAATATTAGCACGTTTGGCATTGACACTGGCATACTTTTGGGCCAAGGCCGGGGCACTTACAAATAAAACAAGGGCAACTAAAGCGATCAGTTTTTTCATAATTCTCCTTTGCAATATATACAAAAACCTTATATTATCAGTATAGCAATACTCGGCAGGATTTTGCAAGTACTTTTCTTATCGGCGCATAAACGCTAAAAAAGCTATAATATAAAAAACAAAAAAGAGGTATTTTTTATGAAAGAAGCTGTAGAAAAAGTAATCAATGAAATCCGCCCGATTTTACAAGCCGACGGCGGCGATATTGAATTGGTAAGCGTAGACGAAAAAACCGGAATTGTTACCGTAGGACTGCGCGGTCATTGCGGTAGCTGCCCACACGCTCAAATGACTCTGCAAGCCGTTGTGGAACGCCGCATTAAAGAAGTTGTTCCCAGTGTAACGGCGGTGGAACGCGTCTAACCCATGCCCGTAGTAGATTTGCACACTCACTCCACATTTTCGGACGGCACTTGTACGCCCGAAGAAGTGGTGCACGCAGCCTTAAAGCGCAGTGTACAAATCTTTTCGCTTACCGATCATGATACAACCAACGGCGTCGCCCGAGCTGCCGCTTTAACGCAAGAACGCAAATTACGCTTTGTACCGGGAGTTGAAATCAGCACCTGCGATCATGACCACCTGCATTTTACCGGATACAACATAGACTTAACTAACCCGGAATTTCAAACCTTTTTGGCAGATAACCGCACAGCTCGGCAAGGTCGTATCAAAAAGGTAATTGCCCAATTACAGGCTGCCGGCATAGAAATTAGTGAAGAAGATGTATTTTCCCGTGCCGCCAATACTGTTTCGCGTGCGCACGTGGCGGATGCTTTACGGGCAAAAGGATATGCTCCTTCCCGCCAAGCTGCTTTCCGCAAATATTTGTTAGAAGGCCAACCGGGGTATGTTCCCGCTATTGGTGTAAGCGCAGTAGAGGCCATTAAACATATTAAAAAAGTAGGCGGGCTGGCCGTTATAGCGCACCCCGGGCTTGTGAGTAATCAGTGGGATTTCCCGGCTTGGGTAGAAGCTGGCCTTGACGGAATAGAAGTGTTTTATCCGGCGCACAGTTTTGCCATGCGCCAGGAACTTTTGTATTTAGCAGACCGCTATGGCCTTTTTGCAACCGCCGGGTCTGATTTTCACGGTCCAAAAGGAGGACGCACCCTTGCTCCCGGATTGCAACTACCTAAAAATCATTTTGACCGGTTAATGAACAAGCTGTTTTAATTTGTGAGGCCCAACAAAAAGTGCCCGCTAAAAGCGGGCACTTTTTATATGTGTTTGGCATTAATTTGCCGAAACTTCTGCCACAGGCGGTACATTCCCCCCGCGATTAAACCATTTTTTCACGTTGTTTTTAAGTTTTTTCCACGGTTGGCTAACGGCCTGTTTAACCCCTTTGATAATAGAAGAATTTTTCATCATCCCGGGGGTTAAGACCAAGCTAGCCGCAAGAGCTGCTCCAGCGTACCACAAATCAAGCGGAGCGCCCATTTTTTCTGCCGTAATCCAACCGGCAGGAACTGCCCCTAATCCGGCTACTCCCATGGTCAGGGCCAGGATAGAGGAAATCTCACGGTTTTGTTTGGGATATTTATTCATAATATAGTCATACATTTGGGTAAAGAAGTTACCCACCCCCAAACTAGCAATGGCCGCCCCTGTAATGATCAAGGGAACACTATTACCGGCCCCTATCATCACGGCCGTACCGATCGCAGATAAAGCGGAACAAAGCAAATACATGGTATCCGGGCTGATACGGCGGCTAATCCAGTTTCCCCCCAAACGGCCGATAATCAGCGGCACGTAGAGGGAAGTAGCCATTAAAAAGTTGGCCAGTTCGCCTTGAATTAAATGATCCATTGTCCCCGCAAAAGAATTGGATATTCCAAATTCGTGCACGGTGGCTAATGTCATAGCCGTAGCCAATGCCCCCACTCCCGGAGCTTTTAACATTTTGCGCATGTTGCCCAAATTATTTTCCTGCACTTTAATGGAAGCCGTCACTTGTTCCACTAATTCATGTGCCTGCGTAGCCGGCATGTGGTGTCCTTTCTTTAAACTATTTTCTAAATCCGCTAAAATGTGTTCTTTGGCTTCTTGGTAGAATTGTTTCTTTTGCTGCGTAGGATTTACTTTAATATGCGCGAATGCCAACGCATCTAACGAATCTTTAAATGAACGCGCTACATCGTCAATGGTGTTTTTGGTAACATGTTGTCCAGCCAATGCTTTGGCACCGGTTTTTAACATATTGGAAAGCATCTGTTGGCTTTGTAGTAAATTTTTGGCGGTATAAGCATCACGCAGTTTAGAGCGAAGCACTTTCCACATAACGTAGGAACTATACCCTGCGTAAAGTGGGAAGCTGGCCGAGTAGTCAATACCCAAATCAATTCCGGTAAGCCCCAGCGTGCCATATTCAATTAAGAACGGAGAAGCCAAGAATAAAAGTGTACCTACGTTTTTATACACAAAACCTTTATTGTAAAGCACCAAATCCCGCAAAGACATCTCTGATTTTTTGGTAAAAAATTCTTTAAATCGTTTTGCAATTAGGGCACTGCCTTGAACGGTAGAACGTTCTTGGACAATCGCTTGGGCAGTTTTCTTTTCGGTAGAAGTGAGCACCACTTCGCCACGGTTAGCGCGGATGAGCATATTAGAAACTAATTGTTTAATAATGCTGGCCCCGCTCATTAGGAGCAGTGCTCCAATAAACAACCCCTTTTGCACCGGTCCCAACGTAACGCCTTCCACAAATCCGTTAAATCCACCCAAGGTAGCCAACACACCTGCCGCTACAGACATTCCTAACGAAAGCGTCAGCAAATTCTTTTCCCCATATTTCTTAAGAGCCGGGGTCATGAGCGAGGCAAACCCTGGCATCACATAGTTAATAACAAACATCATGGCTTGGGCACTTTCTTTTTGTACTCCTAAGGAGTTATATACCACACTTCCCATTGTTTTTCCCAAGCTGACGTTGGTCAGCGAGGCATCGCGCGCCACCATATTTACACGATTGGAAGTAGGGGAAAGAATAATGTTAAAAGATTGTCCTTTTTCTACCGCAGGCAATAAGCTGACTATATTTTGCACTTGGTGTTTAGGCAAACGTACATAATATTCTTGCGGGAGCGGGGTCAAGGTTTTGCTGCCTTCAAGCTGCATCCATAATTCACCGTTATTGCGAAGCACCAGTTTAGCATCTCTTAAAATATTTTGAGAGTGATTTACCGTCAGGCCCATACTGCTTTCCATCCAGTGAACAAATGCTTGGTTCAATTCCCGTGCCCAAAGGGGCTTACCTAATTGCACACTCACTTCTAACGGAAGGATATTTCCTTCTTTATCATAGACCGGTTTTGTAATCGTTTCATAGTTCACGTTGGCGGTATGTTCCAATTTTAAGCGCAATTTTACCCCGGCTTTTTGGGCGGCCTTTACAAGCGCCCCTACGTCGTTATTATACAGGGCCATATAGAAATGCCCCATTTTAATCGGTTCCTTGCCATGGTCGTGCAATTCAATGATATATTTGTTTTCAAAACCGGGATCTTCGCGAAAAACCACATGGTCATATCCTTCCGCGGATAAGCTGCCCCCAATGCTAAAGGTTACCGGCACTTCTTGGGCCTGCCCCGCTACGTCCATAACCTCCACCGGGAAAGTTTTGCGATCAAATTCTTCTCCACGTTTTAATAGTTTTTGGATATTATTCATCCGTTTGGAAGCTTTCTCTTGCACTACTCCAGCAGAAACGTCCTCTCTTACCGGGGTTTTAACTGTTTGCTGCACGGCAACTTTTTGTTGTTCGATCCTCTGGGCAGCCGGTACTACGCGCGGACTCTCTAAGGATACCCACTGGTCGGTTGCTGCCATGGAAGGGTCGGCATGCAAACGGTTGGATTCAAAATTGATTTTTAAGAAATCGGCTAGTTTTTTATTAACAGCGGTAGGATGCAAATTTAAGTCGGCGGGCTTCACAGCTATGGGCAACTGCCGTTGGGCAATATAAGAAATTGTCCCCCCCAATATATCTTTGGGTTCCAACTCATTGAGCCAGTTTTCCAATTCTTCATACGCCTGCATGCGTAACAAACCGCGTGCGGTAATAAGTGCCGCCACATCTTCAAACACCGTTCCTTGTGCTTGTTTGTAAAAATCAATAAGAACCGGGGCATTTTCCTTCGTTCCCACTAGTCCCAAGGCAGAAGCATCCGCCAGTACCCCTTGGACTGCTAATACGTTTTCATCCGTCAGATTTTCTTTAGCATAGGTTAAGAAAGAGTCCAAATCTATTTGTGAAACTTTAAGAGCTTGCTGCGTGTTTTTTAATTGAATTTGATAAGCTTTTACCGCTTGTGCCCGTTGAGCCGCCGTTACAGCACCAGGAATTAAAGAGAGAGTAACAAATTCATTGCGAAGAATCGGGGCACGTACCGCTACCGGACGTTTTAAAATATCCGCAGCCAATCCTTTCACGTTCCCTTGTAAAATACGGGTTTGCAAAATGCTCACGGGCAAAGCACGCACTTGCGCAGCCGATACCCGGCGGGCAACATTTTGATTAAGTTTTGTAAGCGCCCGTTTATCGGCCAAAGTAACCGTTTTGCGTACGCCTTTGGCAACGCTACGGCCGGCCAGGGCTTGCCCCATAGCCGGTGTAATACTACTAGCTAAAATACTTACGCTCAGCACAAGCGAAAGTAGCTTACGCATATAATTTTCCTCTCTTATATATATAATCGCAATTTAAATAGCAAAAAAACAGGGCCAAAAGTCCTATTTTAAAGTATCTTTTGGCCCTATATAAATCAAATGGGTAAATGCACTGCAGGTATATACTATAAGTTGTGGTTTGCTTGTTTTTAAAATGTGTGGACAATAAAGAAAGGAAAATGCAAAAAAGGAACCCGACCCGCGGCGTTAGCGAATTTTCTCGCCGGGCGGAGCACAAACACGCAAATTGAGTGGTGTTGCACTGGTACATAACAATTTAACCTTCTCCACTAATATGTTATGAAATTTAAAGCTGCTGCGCAAAAGAAAAAGGACCTATTTTACATATAGGTCCTTTTTTATAATCAATTTCTTAAAAATTCTAGCTTTTTAGCTCTTTTGCCACACACGCCGGAACCCAGGGGGAAACATCCGCTCCGCCGGCGGCAGCTTCTTTGATAGCGGTAGAGCTAATAAACTGGTATTCTTCCCCCGCGGGTAAAAACACCGTTTCCAACTGCGGGTATAGCTGCTTATTAAAGTAAACGTTCGTCCGTTCCGGGTTCCAATCGTGCGCATTTCTAATTCCGCGCACTACGGTTGTATACCCGTTTTTCTTCATATAATCTACCAAAAGGCCTTGGCTGCCCTCTACCCGCACATTTTTATCCTGCGCTAAAGATTCTTTCAAAAAATCTATCCGCTCTTGCAAACTAAACCGTGTTTTTTTGGCCGCATTGGGTAACACCAACACAACCACTTCTCCAAAAATGGCACACGCACGCCGAATTAAATCCAAATGTCCGTTTGTAACCGGATCAAAACTTCCCGGGAAAACTACTGCTTTCATAGAAACTCCTTTACACGTTTATCTTCTATTATGGTATCATAATTTTATGATAAAAAACCCGTTTTCGGATGAAATTTATTTAAAACGTACCCACCCGCATACGCCGGATTTGCGTGATGAATATTTTCGGGATCAAACCAAAATCATCCATTCTTTGCCGTTTCGCCGTCTCAAACACAAAGCACAAGTTTTCTTTGCCCCTAAAAACGATCATATTTGTACCCGCATTGAGCACGTCTTGCATGTAGCTACAATAGCGGCCACTATTTGCCGCGGCTTAAATAAAAGCGGAAATTGGCAACTCAGTGAAGACCTTGCCTATGCCGTGGGCTTAGGGCACGACATCGGGCACGCTCCTTTTGGGCACGAGGGAGAACGCGCCATTGATGCCTGTTTAAAACCGTCCGGCAAACGCTTTTTGCATGAATTAAACAGTTACCGCGTGGTAGAACATATTGCCAACTACGGAGAGGGGCTCAATCTAACCTTTGCTGTCAAGGACGGAATCATTTGCCATTGTGGAGAAGATTTTCAAAACAATGCACTACGCCCCGGCAAAACTCCTAACGATTTAGAATCTATTACCGGACGTCGCCAAATGCCCTCTACCTACGAAGGCTGCATTGTCCGTTTGGCCGATAAAATTGCTTATTTCGGGCGCGACATTGAAGATGCTATTAAAGCAGATCTTATTACCAAAGAAGATATCCCTGCCATCGTACGTAAAGAAGTGGGTTCTTCAAATGGAGAAATCATTAATACCCTTACTCTTGATTTAATCGACCACTCCAAAGATAAAGATTTTATCGGTTTTTCAGATGAAAAATTCCACCTTATTTCCCAACTGCGCGATTTTAATTACCAACGTATTTATTGCAACGAAGATATGTTGCGCCGCAAGGAAATTGTCGCTAAATCACTGCGAGACTTGTTTGATTTTTTTCAAAACCAGTTCGCCCGTCATGGATTTGATTATGCAGCTTACCTGTGCGAACCGCAACAGGCCGCACGCGGATTTGGAAATTATTTAAAATCTATGAAAAATTTTTATCAAGAAAACGCCCAAGAAATTGATACCGCCATTGCCGATTATATCGCCGGCATGACCGATTCTTTTGCTTTATCTACCATGCAAGAAGTGTTACTTCCTACGGCCTTAGATTTTTCCAAATAGACTTTTCTTTGGTTTACCCAAAACACAAGGTGAAACTTTCGTTCCGCCCTGTGTTGTTTATAGTTCCATTTATAGAGCTAGAGCCGGGCTCATCGCCGCTTTTACAGATGCTCCCATAGAGGTAGGGACTCCATTTTTGTCTACACATACCAAAGTAGTCTTTCCTTTGGTACATAAACGCCCGTTTTGATTTGTGATTGTGTTTGCAAACACAATTTTAATGTCTGAAATTTCTACCACTTTTGTATCTACGGTAATTACATCGCCGTAGCGCACCGGATATTTATATTCTACTTCTTGCCGGGCCACCACAAAAAATTTTCCTTCCTGCATCAGTGCCGGCACCGAAAACCCTTTTTGCGCCATGTATAAAGTGCGTGCTTCTTCAAAATATTTTAAATAGTTTCCGTAATACACCACATTTCCGCAATCGGTATCATGATAAAAAATAGTTTTTTGCATATCTTTCCTCTTTGGCTATAGATTTCATATAATAAATTATACTTGATTTGGCAGGTTTCTAACTATGAAAACGGAAGAAATTATAGATCGTTTACGTAACCCGCAAAAGTACAATCCGAAAGCAACTAAAACCCCCGCTGCCGCCACTCAAACCCAGCAAACGAGGTCCAAAAAATCTTCTGCTTTAGTGAACTCGTTAGCCTTAGCAATTGCGTTGGGAGTATTGGTTGTAGCCGCTTTGGTGTGGTTGGTTATGTTAAATGCTAAATCTCGTGCAGAAGATCTTAGCACCGCATTGGACCCTGAAACCTTGCAAGGCCTTACCGCCGATACAGATTTTAACCCTTCGGTAGGTGTAACTTATGTGCAAGTACAAGAAGGGCAGGACCGCAACGTAGCCGTAGATGAATTAGGAACTACGCTACCTATTGTTAACCGCTTTAACTATCAGTCTATTACACCCAAAAATTATGGAATTATCGGCATGGCGCCGTGGGCACTAACCGAAAATTTTGCTGCCAACTTAAAAGATGTGGACCTTATGCACTATTTACTTAACCGTAAAGAAGTGGCCGATGCCTTTGCTGCCCGGGCCGATGTAGCCCCATTGTTGGAAGATCCACAACTTTTAGCCGCTTTTGCACAAGACACCCCCACTTTAACCGAATTTTTTGAAAGTGACGTAGTTAAACAGGTGCTTGCTAACCCGGACATGGTCCGCAAAATTGGCTCAAGCCGACTCATGAGCCAGTTGCTCATTAGCAAAGCCGTCAAATACTACCGCGATCATCCGCAAGAAGCCGTCCAAATCATCAACGCCAGCCCTGTTTTAAGTGCTTTACGCCAAAACCCAGGAATTCGCCAAGCCGTACGAGAAAACAATTATCTAAAGTCAATTGCCCCCCAACTTTTGGCAACAACGCACCGGACAAAGACGAAATAGCTCTTGTATACCTACCTTAAATGTGCTATACTATATAGGTAGTTAGACCGATTTTTGCGGGCGTGGTTCAATGGTAGAACGCGACCTTGCCAAGGTTGAGACGAGAGTTCGATTCTCTTCGCCCGCTCCATTTAAAAGCCCCCTCTTTTGAGGGGGCTTTGTTAATTGCAAATTGCTACACAATCTTATTTTGTTCTTCTTTAGCTTTTTCCAACTCTTTATCCACCCGCGCGGCCAAGCGACGCAGTACATTTTGTGTATTCTTCTTCCATTCTTTTAACTCGCGCAACTGCGTTTGCAAGTCTTTAAGTTCCAAATTACTCTGTTCCAAATTACGCAGCCGGTTTTTTAAAGACGCGTTCTCCCCCGCCAGTTCCTTTTGGCGGGTGAGTGTTTGCGTGATTAAAAGCTCCAGCTGTTTTAATTTTTCTTGCATTAGCGCAGTTCCGCCCCTACTTGGTTTTTAAGTTGTTCCACAATACGTGCAAAGGCGGTATCAATTTCTTTATCTTTAAGTGTTCCGTCTTTCTTGCTAAATGCCAAGCTAAACGTCACGCTCTTTTTCCCTTGCGGCAAGTTTTTACCTTGATACACATCAATCAAATGATACGCCAACTCCACATCAAGCGGCGTTTTGTCTAAAGCGCTGGCAATTTGTGCATAGGTGACGTTCTCGTTTAACACCACAGACAAATCGCGCAAAGACGGCGGGAACACGGCCACATCTGCCGCCGGTTTAAAATCACGCGCAGAATAATTCTTTTCAATTTGTTTGGTAGCAAACTCAAAAGCCCATACTTCGCTGGTTTTTACACCCATAGCTTTTAAGGTAAGCGGGTGCACCTTGCCAAATACGCCAATTACTTTACCCCCCTGCACAACATCCATACTGATTTTGGGGTGCATATAAACAGGTACATTTTTAGACGGAGCAAACGTCACGTCGGCTTTTTGCAAAACAGTTTGTAATAACCCTTTTAACCAATAGAAATCTACCGGCCGGCTGGGGAGCCCAAAGAATTTATTTTCTTCAATATTTCCGGTTAATACCCCGGCTACGGTATAATTTTCCACCGGGAACCCTTTCATATTTTGGAAAGTTTTGCTGGTTTCAAATAATTTTAAATCATTGTTTCCAAAACGCAAATTGCTCTCTACATTCTTGATAAGTGAAGCAAGCAGCGTTGGGCGCAAATAATCCCACCCTTGCGCAAGTGCGTTTTTTACACGAATGCAAAATTTCTCGTCAGCGCCAAAAAGTTTCAACTCTTTCTCACCGACAAAATCAATATTTTTGCATTCGCAAAATCCCGCCCCAATAAGCGCATGGGTGTAGATTTTACCCAAATCAATCCCTTTGGGATTATCGGCAAATGTTACATGTGCCCGCGTAGCGGATACCGGGATTTGGTCATATCCGGCAAAGCGCGCGGCCTCTTCCGCAAGGTCCCATTTATGGTTGAGGTCTCTGCGGTGCGTAGGCGCTTGGAATTTCCAAACAACTCCGCTTGCGTCAAACGTTGCCGCCAACCGGCTAAAAATATCTTTGAGTTTTTCGTCCGGGATATTAGCGCCCAAAATGGCGTTAATTTCCGCGGGGGTAAATTCTACAGTTTTATTTTCAAATTTTTGCGGATAAACGTCGTTGATTTCACTGGCGCTGCCCCCGCAAATTTGCACAAACAAATCGCTCGCCCGCTGCATAGCCAACATGGCGCCTTCAATATCCGTTCCGCGTTCAAAGCGTTGGGAGGAATCGGACGAAATGGCAAATTTTTTGACTGTTTTGTTAACGGTCGGCGGATTGAAATACGCCGCCTCAATAAAAATATCTTGCGTGTCGTCTTTAATGCCGCTGTTTGCGCCGCCCATAATGCCGGCTAACGCAGTGGCCTTCTTTTCATCGGCAATCAACAAGCAGTTTTCAGTTAGTGCAAGTTCGCGCCCGCCCAGTACAGTAAATTTTTCATCAACCTTTGCATTACGCACAATCACTTTGCCGCCTTCCACTTCGCGCAAATCAAACGCGTGGAGCGGGTTCCCCAGCTCAAACATTACGTAGTTGGTAACGTCCACTAGTGCATTTTTGGGATTAAGCCCCATAGCGGCTAATCGTTCTTTCATCCACTCCGGCGATTCTGCGTTCTTCACACCGCGGATAATACGCCCAATATACCGCCCGCATCCTTCGGCGTTTTGAATTTCCACCGGTAGAGCCGATCCTTCGCCCTTGATGTTTTTAATTTCGGGCAATTTTACGGGCTTGTTAAGCAATACCCCTAGTTCGCGCGCCACGCCCAAGTGGGAGAGTAAATCCGGGCGGTTAGAAGTAATTTCCAATTCAAAAATCGTGTCCGGTTTTCCGTAAAGTGTAGAAACGTCCGTACCTAGCGACAAGTTTTCATCCAATACTAAAATTCCATGCGCCCGGGTATGGGTAAGCCCCAATTCATCAGAAGAACAAATCATTCCTTCCGATTCCACTCCGCGGATGACAGCTGGTTTAAGTACAATTTTCCCAAGCCGCGCCCCTACTTTGGCAAGCGGCACTTTTTGCCCTACGGCCACGTTAGGCGCACCGCACACAACACGCTGCGTAACGCCGTTTCCTTTGTCGAGCGTAACTAAATGCAAATGGTCGGAATTGGGGTGATTTTCAATTTTAGTAATTTGGGCCACATAGACTCCTTCAAAATCCGCACCTGTCGTTTCTATAGAGGCCACTTCAATACCCAAAACGGTCAGTTTTTTAGCCAACTCTTCGGGAGATAAATCCAACTCAATAAAATCTTTTAACCAAGAATATAGAATTTTCATAAAATCTCCCTAAAATTGTTTTAGCAAGCGCACATCATTTTCGTAAAACGCGCGGATATCTTTGATGTTTAGCATCATCATAGCCAGCCGTTCCACACCCATACCAAACGCATAGCCGCTAAATTCGCTCGGATCAATGCCGCAATTTTTAAGCACGTTTGGGTGAACAACCCCGGCTCCTAACATTTCAATCCAACCGTTTTGTTTGCACACGTTGCACCCTTTGCCTTGGCAGAAAACACACTTTACATCCACTTCTACACTAGGCTCGGTAAACGGGAAGAACGACGGGCGGAAGCGAATTTCGGCCTTATCGCCAAACAGCCCTTTCATAAAAGCGGTCAAATCGCTTTTAAGGTCAGCCAGACTGACATTTTTATCCACATAGAGTCCCTCAATTTGGTGGAACACCGGGCTGTGGGTAGCGTCTAAACTGTCGTTACGGAAAACACGCCCCGGTGCCATAATACGCAACGGCGGTTTGTGTTTTTCCATATACCGGCTCTGCACATTAGAAGTATGGGAACGCAACACCAGCGGCGCTTTAGTATCCACAAAGAAAGTATCCTGGGCGTCGCGCGCCGGGTGGTGCAGCGGTACATTTAACAAATCAAAATTATGTTTTTCGTCTTCCACCCAGGGACCTTCGGCCCACTCAAACCCCAAGCGAGCCAAAATCGTGGTCATGCGGTCTTGTGCTACAGAAAGCGGATGCTTATGACCGCAAGCTACCGGATAACCGGGCAAGGTCAAATCAATGTTTGTTTTACTCAGTTCGTCGTTAATTTCTTTGACGGCAAAAAATTGCGCTTTTTCATCCAATACAGTTGTCAGCTCGGCTTTAAGGGCGTTTCCCATGGGGCCGGCTTGTTTTTTATCTTCTATAGAAAAATCTTTAAGCCCCTTTAATAGTTCGGTAAGGGCACCTTTGCGGCCCAAGGCCGCTACACGCAACTCTTCTACTTCGGCAACGGTTTGCGCGGCATTAATTTTGGTTTTGTATTCTTGCGCGAGGGTTTCGCACGCATTTTTAAATTCTAAAATAGTCATAATATTATTATAGTAAATTCCGCACGCGTAACGCGTGCGGAATATCCTTACCTAAATCAAATCACTATTTATCAGCACGCAGTAGTTTCAAACTAATTTTGTGCAGTTCTAGGCGCATGCCGACGTAGCGTACGTACTAAGCGGCCCAACGGGCCGCAAGTACGTAAGGAGGCTCGCAACAACGAAATGCACAAAATTAGGAAGAAAATACAAAAAAAATGTAGAATGGGTTATATATGGCAAAAGATATTATCCAGGTAGAAATTAAACGCATCCCGCTGGAGGTGGAAAACTCCGGCCTGGGTGGCATGGAACTAACCGAACTGGCCTCTCAAGTAGAAGCCTACATGCTACAAGTACAAATGGATGGCGAAATTGACACCTTAAAGCAAGCACTTCACGCCGCACTGCATTTTGCCGCGGAGGCGTACTTAAAAAGCCAAAACGAAGGCGGCAAACGCCAGGAAGAACTCAACCGCGTGGACGAACTGATTTTGAAATTAAAATCTGCCCAAGAACTCAAATGACCGACGAAACAATGCCCCTTGCCGCGCGCCAAGCGCCTAAAAAACTGGAAGATTTTGCAGGCCAACCCCATTTACTGGGGCCGGGCAAGATGTTGCGCCGCTTGTTAGAGGCCGATATGATTAAATCGGCCGTCTTTTTCGGCCCGCCCGGTTGCGGCAAAACCGCTACGGCACGCTTTATCGCCTCGCGCACGCAATCCTATACCGTAGAACTCAACGCCGCGGCCGCCGGCGTAGCGGACCTTAAAAAAGTGTTAGCCGAAGCCAAAGAGCGCGCCATTACTCCGTCTTTTGACGAGCGCCGTACCCTGGTTATTTTGGACGAAATTCATCACTTTAACAAAACCCAGCAAGATGTCCTTTTGCCCTCCGTAGAGCGCGGAGATATTATTTTAATCGGCATTACGACGGAAAACCCGTATTTTTACATCAACAATGCCTTACTCTCGCGCTTTTCCGTATTTGAATTTAAACCACTGGAAGACGCTGACTTACTCAAAATTTTAACCCGCGCCGCTGAGACCGAAAACGCCAAAATTGACAAAGACGCGGCTGAATTTTTTATCACGCAAGCCAATGGGGATTCGCGCAAAATGTTAAACGCTGCCGAACTGGCATTTGTGACCACAGCGCCTGACAAAAAAGGAAAAAAACACATCACACTCAAAATTGCACAAGAGTGTATCCAAAAACGCCACTTGCGTTATGATAAAAAAGGGGATGACCATTACGATATTATTTCGGCTTTTATTAAATCTATGCGCGGAAGCGACCCCGACGCCGCCGTCTATTGGCTGGCCCGCATGCTGGAAAGCGGAGAGGACCCGCGCTTTGTTGCAAGGCGCATTTTAATCTGCGCGTGTGAAGACGTCGGCCTCGCGGAACCTTACGCCATTATGATTGCTCAGGCCGCTTTTGCGGCCGCCGAAGAACTGGGCATGCCGGAAATTCGTATTCCACTGGCACACGCGGCGATTTATGTAGCCTGTTGCCCCAAGAGCAACTCGGCCTACCTGGCCGTAGATAAAGCTTTGCAAGAAGTGCGCGAAGGCCGCTACCGCCCGGTTCCAGATCATTTGCGCAGCGGCGGCAAAAACCGCGGCTACAAATACGCACACGATTTTAAAAATCACTACGTAAAACAACTTTACATGCCCGACCCGGTCAAATTTTTTGAACCCGGCACGTTAGGGCGTGAAGCCGCGCTTATCCAAAAGCTCAAAGAACTCAAAGGAGAGTAAATGGAGCCCGAAGCCCCGTTTAGAGGTCAAGTTTTTACCGTTACCGCTATCACGCTGGCCGTCAAACAAATGATGGGTGGAGTGTTTCGCGATATTTTTGTGGAAGGCGAAGTTAGCAACTTAAGCGAATCTGCCAACGGACACCTCTATTTTAATCTAAAGGACCGCGAAGCCCTTTTAGCCGCCGTCATGTTCAAGTGGGACGCGCGCAAATATGCGTTAGAACTTCAAGACGGTGTACAAGTACGTGTATGGGGCAGTTTAGATGTGTATGCCAAGTCCGGCAAGTATCAAATTGTGGTTAAAAAAGTGGAAGCTCTTTCCAAAGGCAATCTCTATTTGGAATTTGAAAAACTCAAAAAGAAATTAGAAGAGGAAGGCCTTTTTGCGCCGGAACACAAAAAAGAAATCCCCGCTTATCCCCAGCGTATCGGCGTAGTTACTTCGCCCACCGGGGCCGCGGTGCGCGATATTTTATCGGTGTTAAAACGCCGCAATCCGCACTTGGAAATATTTATTGCACCCGTTTTGGTGCAGGGGGATGAAGCGGCCCCGCAAATTGCGCAAGCGATAGAAGATTTAAATAAATTTACCCCCGCTTTGGACGTTTTGCTCGTAGGCCGCGGCGGCGGAAGTATGGAAGATTTGTGGGCATTTAACGAAGAAATAGTGGCCCGCGCCATTTTTAAAAGCAAAATTCCGGTTATTTCCTGCGTTGGGCACGAGGTTGATTTTACCATTGTCGACTTTGTGGCCGATTTGCGTGCCCCCACTCCTTCTGCGGCGGCGGAACTGGTGGTGCAAAATTCGCAAAACACCGCCGAGCAAATTGCCAATTTGCAAAAGCGTATGCTTCAAGCCGTATCGTTATTTTATGAACGCTTTAAACGCCGCTTTGATTTGGCTGTAAATTCGCGCACTTTTAAAAATCCGGAAATGTTAACACAAGACAAAGAACAACAACTAGACGAATTTTCCTTGCGGTTGAAAAACGCCTGGGAAAACAAACTGACCGATTTTTCACACCGCTTTGATGTGGCCCGCCAAAAATTAAAAGCTTTGGGCCCACAAGCGGTCCTAAAACGCGGATACAGTATTACGCGCAATCAAGACGGAACGGTCATTAGCCACGTGCGTCAAACCACTCCCGGCGAAACCATTTACGTACAAGTACAAGACGGTATGATTCATACGGAGGTCAAATAAATATGCCAAAAATAACCTTTGAAAAACAACTGGCCCGGTTGGAAGAAATTGTTGAAAAACTGGAAGCCGAACAAACCGATTTAGACGCTTCTGTCAAACTCTTTGAAGAAGGCATTACTCTTTCCAAAGACCTAGCCCAAAAATTGGAAACGGTTAAATTTAAAGTACAGGAACTCAAAAAGAAAGGCTCGCAATTTATTGCCACGCCTTTTGATACGAACCTTGCCGAGGAAGAAGATGGCAAAGAATAAACTGCGCCTGGACAATGCGCTAGTGGAACAAGGTTTTTTTAACAGCCGCAACCGCGCGCAAGCGTCCATTATGGCGGGCGAAGTACTTGTAAATAACCAAGTGGAAACCCGCGCGGACCGTAGTATCCTACCCGAAGATCAAATTTCTCTAAAAGAAAAATCTTGCCCGTATGTTTCACGTGGGGGCCTCAAATTGGCGCACGCGTTAGCACATTGGCACATCGATTTAAAAGATAAAACCTGCGTGGACATTGGGGTTGCCACAGGCGGATTTAGTGATTGTATGATTCAAGCCGGGGCCAAAACCGTCTATGGCGTGGACGTCGGCAAAGGGCAATTAGCCGACGAAATGCGCCGTTATAAAAATTTCATTTTTAAGCCCGAAACAAACGCCCGCTATATGACGGCTGACTTGTTTGACACTCCCCCGCAATTTGCCGCAGTGGATGTTTCTTTTATTTCACTTACCCTGATTATGGAGCCGCTGTTTAAGGTAATGGCTACGCAAAGTGAAATTGTTTTTTTAATTAAGCCGCAGTTTGAGCTGACCCCCAAACAAGTGCCGCACGGCATTGTTAAAACCGACGAAAACCGCCAATTGGCTATTCAACGTGTGCAAGATTTTTTTGAAGAAAACTTACGCGCAAAATACAACGCGGTTTCCGGTGAAGTGATTGAGAGCCCGATTAAAGGCACGCATGGTAACACAGAATTTTTGTGGCACATTACACGCAACAACCCCGCCTAATTAGCGGGGTTGTTGAGTAGTATTTGGGAAGCACTAAAAGCGGTATCCTACCTTTAGCAAAAACGATAAATAACTGTAGTGTTTTTTCCCATTTAACGGGTGATTGGATATCAATTTATCGGTATCAAACGCAAACCCATTGTAGCGCATTTCCAATCCGACCGAAATGCGATTATCTATATCCCCCACCGTAGATTCAAATCCAAGCCCCAAAAAGTATCCTAAAGAGGTCGTTGTTGCCGAATATCTTTCATCAAAAGACCCATAATAAGAATCTTCTGCCTTTACTTTAAAAGTACCTTTCGCTGAAGTGAATCCGGCTCCAAACGGGAAATAAACGCGGCAATGTTCTTCTTGCGGATTTACATTAATGCGCCCCGTTAACATGGCATTGAATAAATCCATACTGTTCGTATAATGCTCGGAATACCCTAAGCCGGAATAATCTTTGGTAGCATTTGCAGTATTCATGCCGCTTACCTCAAAACCAAGTCCCAAAGACTCATTTACAAAATACAAATAAGAGAGCCCATAATTAAATCCGGCTCCGCCCCATTTAGGCTTGCTGCTTTCTTCTATATCTATACCGCTGTCCCCCAACGGTACACCTACCCCCAGCATCAAAGACACCATGCTATCCCCTTGACTAATCCCTGCATTAACGGGACGTCTGCCAACCGTTTTGTAAGAATCGTCAATGGTTTTCCCTCTTCGATCGGCCGATTGTGCTGTAAAAGAATATGGCTGTGCCGACGTTAGGCCCGCCACAGCAAGCAACAGCATCATATTTACTGCGATTTTTTTCATACGTTTTCTCCTTACAATTTTTCTGTAGGAAGAGCGCAAAAAATCGGCTGCTATACTGGATGCCTTCGAAAGATCCAATATAACAGCCGCAGCCTGCCGTTGCATGGGCAACGGCAAACACTCGGCACAAGCAGAACCGCGGGCCTACTTGTGCCTAATATCGGCTGTTTTTGGCTTCGAAGGCAGCGCTTGTTCCAAGCACCCCGTGTATTCCGCATACACTTCCAAAAACAGAATCAAATTGTACCTACAGTATAATAAAAAATCCCGTATTTTACAATACGGGAAATCTTCTTAAAATTTGCATTAAAAATTAAAACCGGTAATTTAGTTTTAGCAGAATTGATAAGTACTCTAATTTGTTTTTTTCACGAATTATTGCCCCGGCTAACCGGTTATCCAAATCAGCCCCAAATCCGCTATAGCGCACTTCCAAACCAATTGATTTGTCCTTCCCTCTAAAGTTAGTTTCTATTCCAAGCCCTACAAAATATCCATAGGACAAACTTTTTTCTATCGGGGATTCTTGCCCGTCGTTTGTTTCCCAGCGGTTGCGGGCCCAAGTAAGGCCTACCCCAGCCGGCACATACACCCGCACCGGCTGATACGGATTAATATTAATTCGTCCCAATATCATCCCGTTCCACAAATCGGTAGCCGTTTTGTATTGTGTGTTTCCAATCCACTTTTGCGCATAAGTACTATTTACGCCGCTTGCCTCCAAACCCACCCCCACAAAATCGTGCACAAAGTAAAAGACGGACACCCCGTACTGCACACCCATTTTGCCCCATTTCATTTCTTCGTGGGTGTCGTTTATGTCCACATTAAAAGCGTTCGCGGCCATGGGGGTGGCTCCCCCCACAAACAGAGAAAACAACGTATCTCCCTGCCGGATTCCTACGTCAATTTCATGTTCGGTATAGGCATTTTGCGCGTTTGCCAAACCCGTCAAAAATAACACGCTTAACAGTACAATGATTTTTTTCATACCAATTTTTTCACCAATTGTTTAAATACTTCCCCGCGGTGCTCAAAACTTTTAAACTGGTCAAAGCTTGCACACGCCGGGGATAACAATACGACATCACCTTGTTGGGCATGCTGCGCACCATAGGCAACCGCTTTTTCAAGCGTTGTGCAACGTACAATGGGAAATGCTCCCCGGAGTTCTTTTTCAATTTTATCCATGCACTCCCCAATGGATAACACACATTTGCAATGGTCTTTTAGATAGGGCAGCAATACTTCATACGAGGCGCCCTTATCGCGCCCGCCCAAAATGAGCCAAATATTTTTTTCTTTCTCAAAACTCTTTAAAGCCGTAATGGTGGAATCCAAATTGGTCGCTTTGGAGTCGTTAATATAGCTAACCCCATGCACGATCGCCACTGGTTCAATACGGTGTTCCATGGCGTGAAAATCATCAAACGCGGCTTGCACATCTTGCGCGGTCGCTCCGGCGCGCAACGCCATTAAAGCGGCGGCCATGGCATTTTCAATATTGTGAATTCCGCGCAACTTGGGCGGGCGCAAATGGGCTCCCTCACTAAAAATCAACTCATCTCCGTCGTAAAATACGTCGGTTTTCATCCAATGTTTCGGTTGGGCAGAAAATGCCCAAATCTCGCTTTTAATTTGTTCCGCCAGTTGCGCACACACACCATCCGCCGCATTTAATACGGCAATATCTTGTTTGGTTTGATCCTTAAAAATACATGCTTTAGCGGCAATATAATTTTTCATACCGCTATGGTGATCCAAATGGTCCGGCGTAATGTTAAGCAACCCGGCAATATGCGGGTGAAAATAAGTGCTGTCTTCTAGTTGATAACTGGAAACTTCTATGACAAGTGCGTCTCCGTTTTTTACAGAGTCCACACAGGTTGAAATGGGATTGCCGATATTGCCACATACCTTTACGGTATGCCCCAAATTTTCACGCAAAAATTTCTTTTCTAAAATCTTTCCTAGCAAAGTAGTCGATGTTGTTTTTCCGTTGGTTCCGGTTACGGCCAAAATTTGCACGCCCGGCGGCACAAACGATAGCGCCACTTCCAGTTCACTAAATACCGGGATTGCCAACTCCCGCGCTTTTAATAACACCGCACTGCCGGGGAAAATTCCCGGGCTTTTCACAATAAAATCTGCCAAAAACACTTGTTCTGTATGGCCGCCGGTTTCCAAAGTAATATCCGCTGAGGGCACCGCTAACGAAACGGTATTTTCATCGCTAATGAGCACTTCGCACCCGTGTGCCGCCAATAACTGGGCTACGGCCTGTCCGCTTTTGCCGCCACCTAAAACGGTGGCTTTTTTACATGGAAAATTGGCTAAATTAAACATGTTTACTCCTCAAAAACGCACGCACCGTTTCTTGGTCGGAAAAATGCCGTTTTTCTGTGCCGATAAGTTGATAGTCCTCGTGTCCTTTGCCGGCAATAATAACTATATCCTCTTTTTGCGCTTCTTGCAACGCACGTTCAATGGCGGCTTTACGGTCCGGTTCTATGACATAATTAGAGCACCCTTGCATACCGGCCAAAATATCATCAAAAATTTGTTTAGGATCTTCACAACGCGGATTATCGTTTGTCAAAAACACCACATCTGCCTCTTGGCACGCCGTACGTCCCATGAGCGGGCGTTTGGTGCGATCGCGCTGACCGCCACACCCAAATACGAGCAAAATACGGCCTTTTTTAAACGGACGGACGGTATCAAACGCACGTTGCAACGATTCATTGGTGTAAGCAAAATCCACATACGTAAAAAAGTTCTGTCCCGCGTCCACGCGCTCCATACGTCCCGGCACCCCGGGCAAAACCGCCAAACCTTGTACAATATCTTGCAAGTCAATTCCGTTTGCGTGTGCTGCCGCACAAGCGGCTAATGCGTTGTATACATTATGCTTGCCCAACAAATTAATTTTCATCGGCACGCCGTTAACCGTAAACGCCGTATGCGTTAAAAATTCTTGAATATTTTCCGCTTTAAAATCCGCTTCTTTTTCTAATCCAAAGGTTACTATTTTTACACGTCCTTTCAACTGGGCAATCAACAGTTGCCCGTAGGGGTCGTCGGCGTTAATGACCGCTACGCGGTTGGGTTTTAAGTTAGCCGGGTCAGCCAAGTTTTCAAATAATTTCACTTTGGCGGCAAAATAATTTTCAAATGTTTTATGAAAATCTAAATGGTCGCGCTGCAAATTGGTAAAAATAGCGGTGTCATACCAAATATTGCGCACCCGCTGCAATTCTAATGCATGAGAAGATACTTCCATCACCGCGTCTGTACAACCTGCTTGTTTCATCTGCGAGAGCAACTTAAAAAGTGTAAGCGCGGCAGGTGTGGTGTTGGGTGCTTTGCAAATTTCTACCCCATTGGCGCGGTAATTTACGGTACCCAATACGCCGATTTTTCGCCCAGCTGTTTTTAAAATACTTTCCAACAAATATGCAATAGATGTCTTCCCTTTCGTCCCCGTAATACCCCACATATGCAGGTTGTTAGACGGAAAACCATAAAATTCATAGGCGGCGTCGGCCATATCTTTATCAATATCTTGGGAAAGAAAAAACGGAACCCCAAAATCTTGCGTAGCTGGTTGCGCAGAAACAATCAAAATCGCCCCACGCTTAATAGCCTGCGCAATAAACAAATTCCCATCGGTATTGGCTCCTTTAAGCGCAAAAAACACGCTCCCCGTTTGCACCTCTTGCGAACGGAAGGTAAGCCCTGTTATTGCTAAATTATGTTGCGCGGCATACGCAAGCACATCACTTTTAAACATAGAAATATACTAGCAAATTGCCTCGCCGTAAAAAAGTAAAAAAAAGGCCTATTTTATTTCTGGGTAAGTGTGTACAATTGCGTAGCAAATTGAGCCAAGTGCTCGCGGATTTTTGGCTGTTTGGTTTCTAATAAAGGCAAAAGCGTATTACGCACCCAATTACGTCTATAAATATCGTCAAAATTTGTTTGGTCCGTTACATATGGAAGTTTATTTTGTTTTAAATACGTTTCCACATCCGCACGCGTAATACACAGCAAAGGGCGCACAATTTCCACCCCCGTGCATAAAGGCCGGCGAAGCGGAATCCCCGCCAACCCCCGCGCTTTTGTGCCGCGCAATAGATTAAGCAAAAAAGTCTCAGCCTGGTCATCGGCATGATGACCCAAAGCTAATTTGGTAGCCCCCCATTTTCTGGCCACTTGTTCATAAGCTTTATAACGGGCTTTGCGGGCACCGTGTTCGGGGCTTAAATCTTGTTTTTGTGCTACGGCACGGGCATCCACTTTCTTAACAAATAGCGGGATATCCAACTTTTTACAAAGTCCTTTGCAAAATTTTTCATCCGCATTGGCGGCACGCGCGCGTAGTCCGTGATTAACATGCACAGCCGCTAAAGCGAAATGTTTTTCTTTTGCCAAATACTGTAAAAAATGAAGCAAACAAACCGAATCCGCCCCTCCTGATAAACCCACCAATACGCAATCTTTGCGCCCTAATAATTTGGACGTAAAAGAGCGCATTTTAGGAAGGATAGCCGCATTAAAGTTTTTTTGGCGCATATAAAAAAGTATAATAAATTATAGAGGTATTTGAAATGCAGAAAAGAATTTTAATTGTAGAAGACGAAATCAGTATTATTGAACTCTTATCGTTGGTATTAATCCGCGAAGGATATGAAGTTACCTCGTGCCAAACCGGACGCGATGCGATCAACACGATGAAACAGTTTCACCCGCACTTGGTACTGTTAGACGTTATGTTACCCGGGCTGGATGGAGCAGGCATCGTCAAAATTATGTCACAGGATGAAAGTTTGTCCAATATCCCCGTGATTGTAACTTCGGCCTTGGTAGAATCAGCACCGATTTTCCGTCCGTATCCACAGGTAAAGGACTTTTGTTCTAAGCCCTTTATCCTGACGGATTTGGTGGCCAAAATTAAAAAACACATTGGCGATGAAATGTAAAAATTTCTGAAAATAAAAACCACCCGGCTACTTACGCCGGGCGGTTTTTTATTTGCTACAAATTACAAAAATGCGTATTCCTTCCAAAAATTATTTAAAACTTCATCTAAGAATAGCTCTTTGCTGGTTTCGCCGCCCAAAATAGATTTTAGGCTGATACACGTTGTACGTAGCCCAATCGGCAAGCGATTATTTAAATAAATTCCCGCACCCAAAAGCCAGGTACCATACTCGCTCCGTTCAGCCAAAACCCCTGCGCATTTTTTCCAAGAACGTGCAGATTTATCGTAGCATAAAATTTCGCCGGATTTAGAGAGTTTCGTTTTAATTCCAAGCACATTACTAATTACATCACTAATGGCGTTGGACATAGCCAGTGTCAATTTGGAAGAAGAAATTTTAGTTTGCGGGTCCAATATAAGCGTAAAATACACACCGCCCTCTCCCGCATAAAAAGGATTCCCTTTTTGTCCTACGGCCTGCGTTTGGTGACACGCTAAAATAAGTGTGCCGTCCGTTTCCGTGGCGGCTAAACTGCGCGCCAAACCCTGCGTGCTGGAAGTTTCTTCCAACCCGATTACTTTTTTAACTGTTTTTAAGGTAATTGTTTTTTCCATACTTATATTTTACTATTTTAATTTCATTTGTTTGAGTTCAAATAACCGGTCGCGTAGTTCCGCCGCTAATTCAAAGTCCAGCGCATCGGCGGCCTCACGCATTTGTTGTTCCAAATCTCTTTCTAAATGTTTAATATTTTTGGCTGTCGGTTCCGGCAAACTTTCACGCAAAATACCAAAAGCACTTGTTTGTGTTTTACGCTCAAATTCCTGTAAATCCGCCTCTGTTTTCTGAATCGTTTTAGGGGTAATATGGTGTTCTTTATTGTACGCTTGCTGGATTTCCCGCCGGCGGTTCATTTCGTTAAGCGCATATTTAATAGAGTCAGTTTCACGGTCTGCATACAAAATTACTTCTCCCCCCACGTTGCGTGCCGCCCGACCGGAAATTTGAATAATCGTGGTAGTGTTTCTTAAAAAACCCTCGTTGTCAGCACCTAAAATAGCAACGAGCCCCACCTGCGGAATATCAATCCCTTCGCGCAACAAGTTAATCCCTACCAACACATCAAACTCACCCTGCTTAAACTGACGTAAAATTTCTACCCGTTCCAGGGAATCAATATCGCTATGCAGATAACGCGTTTTAATTTTTTTGGTAATAAAAAACTCGCTTAAGTCTTCGGCCGTTTTTTTGGTAAGTGCCAAAACAAGCGTTCGCTCTTTCTTTTTGGTATGCTGCTCAATTTTTTCTACCAGGTGGTCAATTTGCCCTTGCGTGGGATGCACAATGACCTCCGGGTCCACTAAACCCGTAGGCCGAATTACTTGCTCTACAATGTGGTTTCCACTGACCGTTAATTCATACGGGCCCGGTGTAGCCGATACAAAAATAGTAGACGGTAACAATTTTTCAAATTCGTCAAATTTAAGCGGCCGGTTATCCAAAGCCGATGGCAACCGGAACCCAAAATCCACCAACATCTGTTTGCGCGCGCGGTCCCCATTAAACATACCGCGCACTTGCGGCAGCGCCACGTGGGATTCGTCCACAAACATCAAAAAATCTTTAAACCGTTTAAAATAATCTAACAAACATTGGGGACGTTCCCCTTCTTTTCTGCCGTCAATATAGCGCGAGTAATTTTCAATCCCGCTGCAAAACCCGGCTTGTCGTATCATTTCCAAATCATACTCCGTACGTTGTTTTAGGCGGTAGGCTTCCATTTCTTTGCCTTGGGAAATCAGCTGAGTATGACGAATCTCCAAATCTTTTTCAATTTGCGCAAGCGCATTTTGTGTATCTTCTTCCGTTGCCACAAAATGTTTAGCGGGATAAATCCACGCCTCCGTAAGTTCAGCCAGCACGTTGCCGGTAATAGGGTGAATTTCATAAATGTGAGCAATGGTTTTCCCGGCAATTTCTACGCGGATTGCATTTTGTGAGTACGGTGTCATTACATCAGTAAACGGTCCGCGCATACGAAATTTCCCCGCCGTAAATTCCAGTTCATCGCGCTGGTATTGAATTTTGATTAAATGTCCGGAAAGCTGACCGCGAGTCATTTCGGCACCTTTTTTAACATAAATACGCATTTCGTTAAAACTATCCGGCGAACCGATATTGTAAATGCAAGACACAGAGGCCACCACAATCACGTCCTTGCGTGTAAGCAAAGAGGTCGTGGCTTTTAAACGCAACTTATCAATTTGCTCGTTAACAGCAGAATCTTTTTCAATGTAAGTGTCCGTCTGTGGGATATACGCTTCCGGCTGGTAATAATCGTAATAAGAGATAAAATACTCTACGGCATTATGGGGGAAAAATTGTTTGAACTCTCCATACAACTGCGCGGCCAGTACTTTGTTGGGAGATAAAATAAGCGTTGGACGGTTTAGCTGGGCAATTACGTTGGCCATGGTAAACGTCTTGCCCGAGCCTGTCACCCCCAAAAGTGTCTGCCGCGTATCGCCCGCCAGCACCCCTTTAACAAGTGCCTCAATGGCTTTAGGTTGATCCCCTGCCGGCGAAAAATTAGAAACCAGTTCAAACCGTTCCATAGATACATTTTACTTAATAAAAGTGTCCGTAACACAGTTCTACTAATTTTATATACTATTAATAAGTTGTTATTTCCTTTGTTAAGGAGCCCAAACCGAATATGGATTGGAGTCTTGTCGTTAACTCGTTTATCGGTATTATTGCCATTTTAAACCCTATCGGTAACGTACCGATTTTTTTGGAACATGTAGAAAACGAAACCCCCAAAGTACAACGCGCCGTTGCGCTACTTATGGCGTGTTCTATTTTCGGGCTGCTCCTCATTTTCTTTTTATGCGGCAATCGTATTTTAACAATGTTTGGTATCACCATCCCCGCCTTCCGTTTGGCCGGGGCTATTATTATTTTGCGCGTAGGATTGCGCATGTTACAAGGGAAAAGCAAATTTGAAAACAGCGGGATCCAAACCGCTGCTTCTTCCGGCACTACATTTGACCAAGCCCGCAATAGTTTAAGCCATATTTTAGTACCGGTAGCCATGCCGTTATTTATCGGCCCGGGCTCAATTACTACCGTTATCTTGTACGCCGAAAAAAGCACCACTTTGGCCATGACAATGAGTATGATTTTTGTATTATTTTTAAGTGCCTGTATTGTAGGAATTTGTTTAGTAAGCGCACGTTATATTTTTAGCAAAATCGGCCCCAACGGTACTCAAATTGTCATCCGCTTTATGGGTATGATTCTGTGTGCGATTGCTATGCAGTTTATGATTGACGGCATCGCACAGTTGCTTCCTGGCACCTTAAATGCGGACTTTATCCACGTACATAACACTTAACCCATGTCTAAACTTATTTTCCCTGTTGGTTACCAAAGCACCACCGACCTGCGCCAAACTCAAAAAGCTATTAAGCTGATTAAAGACACCTTCCAATCTAAATTGGCAGCTGCTTTAAATTTGCAACGTGTTTCCGCCCCTTTATTTGTAGAAAAAAGTAGTGGCCTTAACGATGATTTAAATGGGGTAGAACGCCCCGTTAGTTTTGATATTAAACAAACCGGAGTGGACGCTGTAATTGTGCACTCGCTTGCCAAATGGAAACGCATGGCACTTAAATGGTATCATTTTGCTCCGGGAACCGGACTTTACACAGATATGAACGCCATACGCCGCGACGAGGAAACCGACAATTTACACTCCATTTACGTAGACCAATGGGATTGGGAAAAGATTATTACCCCGGAAGAACGAAACACAAAATTTTTGCAAGAAATAGTCTGTAAAATTGTAGGCGTTTTAACAGACACTTTGGCTGAACTCAAAAAAAATTACCCGCAAATAAAAACGCGTATTACGCCGCAAGTTCACTTCATTTCTACTTTAGAATTAGAAGAAAAATATCCCGATTTAACCCCCAAACAGCGCGAAAAAGCCATCACGCAAGAATACGGCACCGTGTTTGTCAGCCAAATAGGTGCTCCGCTTAAAAATGGTCTCCCGCATGATGGGCGAGCCCCGGATTATGACGATTGGCAATTAAACGGCGATTTGCTGGTTTACAATGAAGTTTTACAAGATGCGTTTGAAATTTCCTCTATGGGAATCCGCGTAAACGCACGAAGTTTAAAAACTCAACTGGAAGCCGCACATTGTTTAGACCGTTTAAAATATCCGTATCACCAAAAAATTGCCTCGGACCAACTCCCACTTACTATCGGAGGCGGTATTGGTCAAAGCCGTCTATGTATGCTAATGTTAGGCAAAGCCCATATCGGCGAGGTCCAGTCCTCTTTATGGCCGCAGAATATGCGTGAAGACTGTGCTGCCCATGGTATCAACTTGTTATAACGTTGTTTGCCTGCTCACCATAAATATGATACAATAGGAGAGAAGTGGCCCATTTTCGGGCAGTTGGCGCAGCGGTAGCGCGTCCGCCTCACACGCGGAAGGTCACAGGTTCAAATCCTGTACTGCCCATATTTAAAACCCACCTAAGCGGTGGGTTTTTTATTGCACGAGTCCTCTTTTTTGCTATACTATTTTTATGAACGAAACTACTTCCAAATTTGCACCCATTAATACCATTTGTTTAATGATTTTAGCCGCAAGTGCTTTTACCTGGGTACTTGTTTACACCAAAACGGTTTTAATGCCGTTTGTAATTGCGTTATTCATTTTCATGCTAGCCAATTCCTCCGCTAACTGGTTTAGCCGCCATTGGAAGATTCCATATAATTTAGGTATTGCGCTAAACTTCTTAGCTTTTATGACGGTAATTATCGCTTCTATTTCTTTTATTTCCAACTCTATTGAAAGTTTCATCTCCGGTGCGGATATTTACGCTGACCGCTTAAACGATAGTTTGGATTGGATTGTTGCCAAAGCCGCCAAACATCATATCCACATCAATGCTGATTTTATTACAGACTCTTTTACTAAAATCCCCGTATTTAATATGGTTAAAAGCGTAGGAAGTTTAATCATGTCCTTTTTTACCAACACGTTGCTGATTACCTTGTTTGTAATCTTTATTTTTATGGGAAAAGCCTCTGCGGAAAAACCTTCCCTCGTTGGCAGATTACAAAAACAAATCTCGTTTTATCTGCTTGTAAAAATCGGAGTGTCTATCTTGGCTGCCGGATGTACTTGGCTTGTGCTCACTAGTGTAAAAACGGAACTAGCCATGATGTTGGCTGTTCTTACGTTCATCCTAAATTTTATTCCCAACATTGGCCCGTTTATTGCCACTGTGGCACCTCTGCCCGTTCTATTTTTGCAGTACGGGTTTGACTGGCAAATGCTCTTAGTTTTGGTTTTGCTCACCGCAGTACATTTTGTAGTGGGCAACATTTTAGAAACCCGTTGGCTAGGCAAAGGAATGAATCTGGACCCCATTGTAGTAGTAGCCAGTTTAATCTTTTGGGCACTTGTTTGGGGTGTCATGGGCGCGCTACTGGCTGTACCGCTTACGGCCATTATCAAAATGATTATGGAACAGCACGAAGCCACCCAACCCCTTGCCCGGTTCTTAGGGGGAGGATACTCCTTTAGATGAACCGAAACCCCTGGTTGTATATCCCTACGCTCTACTTGGCCGAAGGGTTCCCTTACATTATCATCAATACCGTGTCGGTCATTTTATATGGAGCCTTGGGATATTCTAATGAACAAATTACATTATGGACCGGCTGGTTATATTTACCCTGGGTCCTCAAAATGTTTTGGAGCCCGCTCGTAGATGCCCGTTCCACCAAGCGCCGTTGGCTTTTGGGTGCACAAACTGCCATGAGTGCCGTACTTTTAGCGTTAGCCGGACTCATTTGTTTTTACGCCGTTGCGCACGCTTCCAATACAACCAATAGCTTTTTCGTTCTCTCGCTTTTGGGATTTTTTATCGGGGCCTTCGTGTCGGCTACCTTGGATATTGCTACCGACGGATATTATCTGCTTGCACTTACGCCTCAACAACAAGGCTATTTCGTAGGTATCCGTACAATTTTTTACCGTATCGCCATGATTTTGGGCAGCGGTGTTTTAGTTTCCGTTACCGGATATTTAGGCAAAAATGTCGTCCCTTCCCCCTACAACTGGGCCATCTTTTTGGGGACACTTGGATTATTTTTTGCCGGTTGCGCAGCATACCACCAGGCTATCTTACCAAAACCGACCGATGACAAACCGGCCGCCGTACCGCAAGCACGCGCGTGGAAGGAATCGTTTGGCGAATATTTTACCCAACCTAATATTCTCTATATTTTGTTATTTATTTTGCTCTATCGTTTTGGGGAAGCTCTTTTGGAAAAAATTGTTCCTCTTTTCTTACTAAAGCCCGCCGCCGAAGGGGCTCTGGGTATTTCTTTACAAGACTACGGCCTTATCAAAGGAACCTTCGGTCTGGGTGCCATTATTGCGGGCAATTTATTAGGCGGGTGGCTACTTGGGAAATTTGGTTTTAAAAAATGTATTTGGCCCTTTGCAATTGCACTCGTACTCCCCAATACGTTTTATATTTACCTGGCCTCTGTTAAACCCAATCTTATGACGGTAGCCACGTTGCTCACATTAGAAAATTTCGGCTATGGGCTGGCCATGATGGCATTAACCGTATTTATTATGTATGTGTCGCAAGGCAAGTATAAAACGTCCCATTATGCTATTTCCACCGGTATTATGGCACTGGGGATGATGGTTCCTTCCATGTTATCGGGCAAAATGCAAGCGGTCCTGGGATATGAACTGTTCTTTTGGGTAGCGTTTGCTATTAGTTTAATTACTTTTGCGATTGTTCCGCTGGCCTTTCACATTAAAGCCATTGATCAGGCCGAAAAACGCGTATGAAAAAACTTCCTATTACCGAACAAATCAACCCCCGCACTACCGGGCTAGATACCCTTTCTCCTCGTCAGCTGGCACGTGCATTTAACACCGAAGATTTTAACGCAGCACGTGCGGTTAAAAGTGCCGGCAAAGAAATTGCCGCCGTTTTAGTACAGGCCGCCAAAACGTACGCAACCGGGCACAAAATTATTTTTATCGGGGCCGGCACGAGCGGCCGATTAGGGATTTTAGAAGCCGCAGAGTGTGTCCCTACTTTTGGTACCAAACCTTCGCAAATTATCGGGCTTATGGCCGGGGGAAAAAAAGCAGTGTTTCGTTCCCAGGAAGGAGCGGAAGATAACGCAAAACAAGGTGCTCAAGAAGTTTCCCGCAAGGCTCGCCCCGGGGATTATATAATCGGTCTGTCCGCCAGCGGTAATACCCCCTACGTGCAAGGGGCACTCAAACAAGCACGTAAAATCGGCGCTCATACGGCCCTTATCTCTTGCAACGCGCAAGCGGATACCAAGCACGCACAAACCCACATTTTTTTACCTACCGGGCCGGAAGCGCTTACTGGGTCCACGCGTATGAAAGCTGGAACTGCAACCAAAATGGCGCTTAATGCTATTACCACGGGAGCTATGGTGCTTTGCGGCAAAACGTATGGAAATTTGATGATTGATGTACAACCCACCAATCAAAAACTAATCTCACGTGCCGTACGTCTTATTTGCACGGTAGCCCATACCGATGAAGAAACAGCCCGCCTCTTGTTAACAGACTCCGGCAAAAACGTCAAAATAGCCATTATCATGCACCGTAAAAAATGTACCCGCACGCAAGCTCAAAAACGGCTTCAAAAATCGGGCGGGCACCTTGCGGAGGCCCTCCATGCATAAACTGGTTTTAGGGCTCATGAGTGGTACCAGTGCCGACGGACTTACCATCTGTGCCATATACCCAAAGCCGTTTCAAATCATACATTGTAAAAATTATCCGTACGAAAAAATTTTTCAACAAAAACTCTTAACCGCGTACAAACTGACTGCCTCCCAATTAAGCAAACTACATTATCAAATCGGTATCTATTACGCCCAAACTGTAAAAAAATTTTTAAAAGATTTTCACTTGTCTTCTTCTCAAATCGCCGCGATAGGGATGCACGGACAAACGATTTATCATGGCCCGCAAGATACTCCACCTAACACCCTGCAAATTGGCGAACCGTCTTTTTTGGCGGTCGCGTTTCATGTCCCGGTAGTGAGTGATTTTCGAGCGATGGATATGGCATTAGGTGGACAGGGAGCCCCTTTAATTCCATTCTTTGACCAATATGTTTTTGGGCAAAAATCCCCCAAAATGCTTCTAAATATCGGGGGCATTTCCAATTTATCTGTCATCGGTAAAAACAGTAAAATTATCGGTTTTGATTGCGGCCCCGGCAATACGCTTATTGATTTGGCTTGCCAACATTACTTTAAAAAACCGTTTGATAAAAACGGGGCTCTTGCCGCAAAAGGAACACCCGACAAAACACTTGTAAACAAGCTGTTAAAACAAAAATTTTTCAATCAAAAACCGCCTAAAAGTTTAGATAAAAATACGTACGGGTTTGCCTATTTAAAGAAATATTTTCCTATTAAAAATTCATACGATTTATTGGCCACACTCACATATTTTACTGCCGCGTGCATTGCCCAAAATATTTTCTGTTTTGTGCCTAAACCGGCACCAAAAGAACTTATCATCAGCGGCGGCGGTTTTTACAACAAAACACTCATGCGTTTTTTACAAGAGCTTTTACCGCTCGTAAAGATTACCACTTCCGCCGCCCACGGCATTGATCCGCAAGCCAAGGAAGCTGCAGCTTTTGCCTTGTTTGCTTGGTTATGTTTGCAACACAAAACAAATCACTGTGCATCCGCCACCGGAGCGCGAAAAAATGCTATCCTAGGGAAGGTAACCTATGCTTAACACCGCCCGTTTAGTGTTCCCCGGGTTTTGGTTTGACAAAACCCCCGAAGAAGAAGCCCTTGCGTTAGCACGTGCCGGGGTAGGCGGTTTTTGCCTTTACGGCGGCACTAAAACTAGGGTGGCCACGTTAACGCGCAAGTTACGCGCCGCCTCTCCCCTGCCGCGCATTTTAATCGCCGCAGATTACGAAGACGGCCTGGGCCGTTGGCTGCCGGACGCCGAACTTTTGCCTTCCAATTTAGCCCTGGGTGCCACAGAAGATGAAGCGTTAGCGTTAGAAAAAGGGTACATCACCGCACGTGAGGCGTTACGCATTGGAGTAGATTGGGTCTTTGCCCCCGTCGTGGATTTAGCCAATAACGCAGCCAATCCCATTGTAAACACCCGTTCTTTCGGTGCCGACCCCCAACAAGTTACTCGCCTGGCCGGTGCCTTTATGAAGGGACTCGCGCAAGGGGGTGCTTTAAACTGCTTAAAACATTTTCCGGGTCATGGCAATACAACTACCGACTCTCACATGGCCATGCCGGTGGTAACGGATACGCTTACCCAATTGCAAAACGAAACCCTCGTTCCTTTTGTGCATCTTTTGCCTTTCGCTCATAGCGTCATGGCAGGCCACTTATTGGTTCCTACGTTAGATAACAAAAACCCTGCTTCCGTTTCCAAAACAATTATCCACGGATTGCTACAACAAACTATGGGTTTTACCCGCTGTGTATGCACAGATGCCCTTCTTATGAAAGCACTAGGGGATGAAAAACAAGCTGCCCTGCAAGCTTTAGACGCCGGCGCCCATATCCTTTTAGTACCGCAAAAGCCCATGGAACTCATTGAATTTTTGAAATTGCAAGTATTTCCGGACGAAATTTTAAAGCGGGCCGAGCGTGTACTTAATGAGCTTTGCGCCCAGGCAGATGAACTGGCCGCTACAGCACGCAAAGTTCCGTTTTCGGCGGCGGAATTTTCGCAACGGGTTGCGCGCAAGGCCCTTGTTCCCTTGGGGCATTTCCCGCCGGTAGAGCCGGGGGATACGGTACATTTGTTAAATGTAGGAAATGATGAAAATTTTTCTTCCGTTCCGTTTATTGACACCTTGCGCGCTTACGGAATTATTACCGAAGATTTTAAATCCCCGCAAGAAACAGATACGCTGATTATTTTATTTTGGCGCCGCTATAAACCCTTTTCGGGGAAAATCGGCCTTACCGAAGAAGAAACTAATTTTGTTAATAACGCCGTTAAAAATGTACGGCGCACACTGCTAATTTGTTTTGCTAATCCCTTTGCCGCACGCAACGTCAACACAGAGGGGCAACTGTTGGCCTTTAGTCCCTCGCCGGTATTTCAACAAGCCGCCGCCGAGTGTGTAATGGGACTGTTTGAACCGGTAGGCAAACTTCCCATGAAATTATAAAATTTGGACGTAGCTTTTAAACCACTTCCCCGTAGCACACATTTTCTTGCGCACGTACCACTTTTACGCGTACCAAACCCTGTACTTGTGTATTTGAAGGAAGTAACACTTGCTGAAAGTTAGAGGAAATGCCATGCACGTTTTGGCCTTTTTTCTCTTCTATAAACACTTCTTGCTGCGTGCCCACCAAACCGGCCGCAAAGGCGGCGCGTAATTCTTTGTCCAGGGTACGCAATTTATCGGCGCGGCGTTTAATTTCTTCGGGCGGAAGTTGCGGTAGTTTCGCGGCCGGAGTACCGGGGCGCGGGGAATAACTAAACACGTGCAACCCGGCTAAGCGTTGCATTTTAATAAACGCATAGGTTGTTTCAAAATCGGCTTCTGTTTCGGTAGGATATCCGGCAATAACGTCGGCAAAAATACCAATTTGCGGCACTTCCCGGCGCAAATCTTCCACACGTTTGGCATAATCTGCCGTCGTGTAGTGACGGTTCATGTCGACCAAAATTTTATCGCACCCCGCTTGCAGCGGTAAGTGAAAATAATTGCAAAACCGTTTTGGGTTTTTATGCATTTGCGCAATAATTGCGTCCGTTACCGTAGGCAATTCTATGGACGAAAACCGCACCCGGAATTTACCCGGCAGCTGCGCAATTTGTTCACACAACGCCGCCAAATCGGCTCCGGTTTTGGGGCACAAATAATTGCCGATATTAATGCCGGTAAGCACTATTTCCAAAAATCCGTTTTGCACCAGTTGCGCAATTTCGCTTAACACATCTGCTACCGGCTTGGATCGTTTTTCTTGGCGCGCATACGGTACAATACAGTACGAACAAAAATTATCGCATCCATCTTGGATTTTAATAAATGCGCGGCTGTGCCCTTCATGGCCGGACACCGTCCAACAAATATCCTTTTGCTCAAATAAAACACTCCCCAAATCATATTTTCCCACGATTTCTGCCGTTGGAAATGTTTGCTGAATATGGGCTTTGTGGGTAGCTGCGTAGCAACCGGTTAATACCAGCCGCGCATGGGGATTGCGGCGTAAAATTTGGCGAATTAATTTTTCTACATCTTTATCGGCTTGGTGGGTGACGCTGCAGGTATTTAACAAACAAATATCTGCCGTTTCAAAACTCTCGGCAGGAACCAATCCGGCACGTTTAAATTGCTCCAAAATAGCTTGGCTTTCTACTTGATTGACACGGCACCCGAAGGTTTTAATAAAAAAAGTACTCATAATAATTTGGCAGCCACTGCCAGGCACGCCGTTTCGGCACGTAAAATATTCACACCCAAGGTAACAGGTAGTACACCGCGACTTTTAGCCAACGAAACCTCTTCATCCGTCCACCCACCTGCCGGACCCACATACACGCGCACCGCATGCGGATTTTTAAGTTGAGCCATGCCCCAAAAAAGCGTATGCGTAAATTCGGCCTCATAAGCCAGTAAAGCCGGCCCGGTTTGCGCAAGGGCCTGTTCCAACTTTACAGGGGATAAAATTTGCGGAATAAACGGTGTATCACATTGCTTGCAGGCAGACACCATAATTTGGTGCCACCGTTCGTTTTTACCGTCAAATTTCTTTAAAACATCATATTCGCTGCGCGCGGAAAGAATCGGCAAAAATACACTTACACCCAGTTGAGTTCCCTTGTCTAATACTTCTTCTAACCCAATGCGAGAGTTAGGTACAAATGCCAACGTTAAATCAAGTGCCACTTTACGTACCGGGCATGGGTTTAAAAGCGTACCGCGCACGAATTTTTTCTGCACTTTTTCAATGCGCCCCATAAATTGCTTTCCCGTGCCGTCAAACACCCGAATCACATCTCCCTCTTTATGACGCGCAACCACGCACGCGTGGTGCGCTTCCGCATCCGTTAAAAAGAACTCCGTCGGTTTAATATCGGCAAAATACTGAGGCATATTGATATTGTAGCTTTTTAATACTCCGTCTTGTTTTCTTTGGCGTCCCACTCATCAAAAGGCACATGATGCCCCGGAATCTTAATACACACCGTAGGTAATGTACGTTTGCCGGGTGACAAAGGTACTTCGCGGTAAATCACGGCATCATCAAAGTTGGAGGCCGCCGCGCGCATCCGATCCGCCGCATAATACAGTGCTTTTGGACGTGCCCAATAAATAGCTCCCAAACACATCGGGCAAGGTTCACAGGAGGAATAAATAATACAACCCTTCAGCTCAAAACTTTTCAACTTTTTGCAAGCGGCTCGAATCGCCATCATTTCGGCATGAGCAGTTGGATCATTGGTAGAAGTTACGCAATTGTGCCCACGCGCCACAATTTTCCCGTTTTTTACAACTACCGCCCCAAATGGTCCCCCCGCATTGGCTTTCATACCTTTACGGGCTTCTTTAATGGCTTCGTTTAAAAAATAAATATGTTTTAAAATATCATCTTTTTTCACAACCTTACCTCCACCGTGTGGTTGAGTACCGGTTCAATACTTCGGTTTTGCAGGCGTACAAATTCAGCAGCGGCTCCCACGCAAAATTCCGTTTGCTTTTTAACGGCAAAACAATAAGACACGTCATCTTTTTCGCTTCCGCTATATCCCACATTTTGCCACAAACGCCCCGTTTGCGTTTCATGTAACCCCCATATTAGTTTAACGGAAGTTTTGCCAAATGTCCAGTCCGTTTCTTCGGGCCAATTATTTTCAAACGGATAAACGACGAGTGAAGCCAACCCCGTATAATTAAATTTAGACGGTTTTATCTCCGTAATAAATACGGCCTGTGCCTTTAAATATCCCACTTTGCGTAGCGCATTTTGGATTTTCTCCGGGTTCAGTTGCGGCCCCACCACAAACAAGTTACCGTCGGTTTTCACAAGTACTGTATTTTTGTACCACTCATCCAAAATATACACTTTTGTTTGACTGTTATTATAAATTTGCAAGCTCAACGCCCCCAGGATGATTACTACTGTGGGAATTAGCAATTTTTTGGCAAAAGCTTTTTGCGGTATATGAAACACCCAAAACAACACCGCATAATACGCTACAATAGCTGCTACGCCCCAAGCCGTTACGGGAACAGACGAAAACGAAAACCCGGCAAAAAATTCTACTAACTTTTGGAAAATTTCCAAGAAAAATACCGTTGGGTAATAAAGCAAAATCTTCACGTGTAGCACACTAAGCACGTAATAAGCAAAACTAAGTGCCAAAAGCACCGATGCCAACGGCACCAGTACCATGTTGGCAGCAAGCCCCGTCAACGACACTTTATAAAACACATTGGTAAATATAGGGAGTAATACCAGCTGTACCGATAGCGTAGCCACAAAAATTTGCGCAAAAAACCGGGCAATTTTCGGCCACTTCGCGGGAACCGGGTAATTAGCTAATCCCATGATTAATCCCGCCGTAGCCAAGAAAGACATTTCAAACCCTGTCTCAAACAAAGAGGCTGGCTGCCAAATTAAAATTACCACGCACGAAAGGATAAGCCCTTGCCATACGCCACTATTACGCCCCAAATAATAACCTACTACAGCGCAGATTGTCATGAAATACGCCCGCATCAGTGGGGCATCTGCTCCGGCGATTAAAGTATAGACTCCGGCTATCAACAAAGTAACCCTCAACGCTTTCTTGCGCCCTATCCCTAATAACCCGCAAAACGCTAGGGTCATAAGTGTAACAAACCCTACATTTCCTCCGGAAGCCACTAACAAGTGGATAGCTCCACTATCTTGAAATGCGGTAAATAGTTCCGGCGTTAAATCGCCCCGTTCGCCAAGCAATACTCCCCCCGCAATGTGTGCTAACGAAGGCTCAAAATTTTCATTAAATACACGCAAAATATCTTCGCGTACGCTACGCAACACACGCCACGGCCACGCCGCCGGTTTTATTATGGAAACGCTCTCACTTTTTATTTCAGTAAATACGTATTTGTGCGCCAAATATTTGCGCCAGTTAAAATTACCGATTAAATCTATTCCATACGGTTCTTGTAACCGTCCCGTTATCCGCAAGGTATCTTTCCATTGCGGCTCAAAATCGGGCAATCGCGCATATACCTTCCCGCCGGCAGGCTTGCCGTCCACAGAAAGCACTTTTAGGATTACATTATTTGACTTGGGTTTAGCCGTATAAAACCCTTCTACTCGCCCGGTGAGCGTTACTGTTTTTTGTGGCAGAAATGTGTAAACATCCCGGGGCCCCGGTTTAGGTTTATAGAAAAACGAAATCCCTATAATCAGGGAAATAAGCAAAAATAAAAGAGGGCGTTTATAAGTATCAGGATGCATAAATTAATTGAGAAAACGCCAAATTGAGAAAAAACTTATATTTTAGTACGCCCTTTGAGTGAATAGCCCAACGTCATCTCGTCCATATAATCAATATCTCCGCCTAAAGGAACGCCATAGCCAATACGTGTTACTTGTTCTACCTGCCCACGTAATAAATCCGCTAAATATAAAGCGGTCGTTTCTCCCTCGCTATCCGGGTCCGTCGCTAAAATTATTTCTTTAATTTGGGGTCTCGCTTGTTGTACGCGGGCTAATAATTCACGCACTTTTACGTGTTCGGCTCCTCGTCCTTCCATGGGGGAAATGGCGCCATGTAACACGTGATATAGTCCCTTATACGCACCTGTTTTTTCAATGGCTTCAATATCCTGCGGGTCTTCCACTACACAAATTTGGCTCTCATCGCGCGAAGAATCCTGGCAGATTTCGCACAACCCCCCTTCGCTATAAGCAAAGCATTTGGGACAAAGCACCACTGAATTTTTCATTTCGCTAAGTGCCGTGACAAATTCGTCTACCTCACCCTGGCTTGCGCGTAAAAAATACGAAGCAAAGCGTTCTGCCTGACGCGGTCCCACACCGGGCAGTCGTTTTAATGCACGCACAAGTCTATCTAACGGACGGATATTAAGCAAGTAACTCTCCGGGAATTATCTCTAAGATTTCTTTTATTTCTTCCGGGGTTTTTGCCGCTTCAACCGAGTCAAACGGTCCCGTAGCAAAAGGTTCTTCATCGGAAATGAAATGTGCTTCTTTTTGTTTTACATCCGCTTTAACAGGCGCTACTTTTTTATCTTCAACTAGTTTAATGGTAATTTTTCGGCCGGAAATTTCACTGGCCGCGGCGGAAAGCTCTGCTAGTTTGTGTTGCGCCGGAATTTGGTAAAATTCTTTGCCGGTGGCAAAAGTAAGGGTCCACTCGTTTTGGGTAGTAAATTCTACGGTCGAATTAATCATCACGTCATAGACAAATGGGCTGGAAGAAAATTTTGTCATCATTTTATCCCAAACTTGCCGGTTTGAAATTTTAGTATCCAACGCCGGCACCTGTTCGGTCTGCACCGCCGGAGTAATAATCGGTTTTGGTTCAGCAGCTACCGCTTTTTTGGGCTCCGTTTTTTTGGAAGAAGTTGCTCGCGGAGCTATCTTTTTAGTTGGCGGAATAAACGGCGTACTTGGCGTAGAAGGCGGAACTTCCCCCCCCTCCAGTGCTTCCAAACGGCGGATAAAACTATCAATATCCAGTACACTGTCCATAATGGTAAACAATCCCACTTCCGCGCTCACTAACGCATTGTCGGAAAATTTTACTTCTTCTATGAGTTTATTGAGCTTGCGTGTTAGGCGCGCCAAAAATCCGGCCGATATTCCCTCTACCAAAGCGCTTGCTCCTTCAAAAGGCTCACTCCCTTGCCCCAAGGTAAAGTAAAACAAATCTCCCAGCGTATTTTTCAAATCTTTTAAGAAAGTGTTGGCATCAAATCCTTCTGTTTGCAAAGTTTGAAAAACTTCATGCATTTGTGCACCGTCTTTATGACACAAGGCAAAAATCGCATTTTTAAGAAGTTCATTAGAGGTAAGCCCCAACATTTCGCCCACGGCTTTTTCGTCTACATGATCCCCGCAATAGGCAATCGCGCGGTCTAAAAGCGTAAGTCCGTCACGCATGGCTCCGCCTGCATTTTTGGCAATCAGTTTAGCGGCCCCCGGGGCCAAATCAATTCCTTCCGCTTCGGCTAGCTCCACTAAATGCGTGCTGATTTCATCCACCGTCAAAGGTCGAAAACGAAACGTCTGACAGCGGCTGACAATCGTAGCAGGGACTTTGTGTTTTTCGGTTGTAGCCAAGATAAACACCACATGAGCCGGCGGTTCTTCAATGGTCTTTAAAAGCGCATTAAACGAACTGGCCGAAAGCATGTGGACTTCGTCTAAAATAAAAACTTTAAAACGGTCGCGACTGGCGGCTAGAGCCACCGTATCAATAATCGCCTCACGTACTTTTTCCACTTGCGTATTACTGGCCGCATCTAATTCTAATACATCCAAATCGGCGCTCTGGGCAATTTCCAAACATTGCGGACATTTTCCACACGGCTTGCCCGTCGGCCCATTGCTCCCGCTGCCGGTACAGTTTAGGGCTTTGGCCAAAATACGCGCCGTAGTCGTTTTACCGCATCCGCGCGGTCCATAAAATAAATAAGCGTGCCCGATACGCCCCAATTTTAATGCGTTTTGCAGAGTTTTGGAAATACTTTCCTGCCCCACCATATCTTCAAAAGTTTGGGGGCGGTATTTATTAGCTAAACTGACGTATTGTTTTGTATTTTCCATAATCAACCTCTAAACTGTTTTTCTACGCGCCGGCGTGCGTGGATAAAATCTAAACTAAGCCGCCCGGGCCCTAGTAAAAAAGAGGGCAACAAGGCTGCTATTAATAAAATTAAAAGGGCTACATATACTCTATTAAAATTGGAGGCAAAAAACACAACTCCCAGTCCTCCCATACACAAAACGGACAATCCCGCTACCCAACGCGTGAACCACCCTAATATCAGCAAAAAAGCCCAAAATAGTTGTGCAATCACCACACCCAAGGCCAGCGGCACCGGGAATCCGATCGCAACAGCATTCAATAAAAATTCGCGATAATATAACAAACATCCTATACATACGTATAGTAACGTACTGCCCGCCAGTAAACGCGTAGAAAACAGGGTGTAAGACACCATTTTTTCATCTATATTACAGTGCACTTGCGGGGTCTGCATAAATTTACTCCCATATCGGTACGTCTATAGAAAGCGAAAAATATGTTTTTCGGTTTTGTTCACGCCGCGGCTCAAATACTTCTACACCGCCGGTTACGTCTGCATCCCATATTTTTACCTGCAATCCGGCGCTTACGGCGCCGGCAATTTCAAGCCGCTGATCATAGTGATACCGAGCTACAGAAACGTAAGGTGTAATAAAATCGGTTATATAACTTATTTGTGCGGCGTAGGCATCTTTAATATACCCTTGCAGCACCGCCGTCATATACGGAATTTCTGCCCAACTAAACGTAACTTCTTGCGGCACACGGTTACTATATTTTATCACTTTCTGCCACGCCGCTTGCAAGTGAAAGCGTTTTACGTCCACCGCTGCCTCTGTCAAAACGGTTGTTCCCACCTGTTTAAAGGCTCCTCCCGGCAAATCGCGCCCGTTTGTATCTACATAACTGTGCATACGTTCCTGGCCGAATTTTGCCGTAAGTACCGGGTTTTTAAGCCCACCCCAATAATAAAACGGCTTCCACGCAGCACCGGCACGATAAATGACCCCTTCATATCCTACGGCTTGCGGTTGCCAAATCCCTTCTGCCAATAATTGCAAACTATCACAAAGTTCATACCGTCCCTCTAACCCATAACGCGAGGTGGCCCCTTCTTCATCAATTTCTTTATCACTCATGCGGTAATAACCGTACTGCGGGATAAAAACAAACCCGTTATCCAAGTCTGCCACATACGTAGCACGCATGGCGGAATATCCCTTTTCGCCCCCGACGCTTGCAAAACGCAACTGCCCGTAGCAGTATGCACACGGGCAGAGCAGTAACAAACTAACAAGCGCGGTTTTTAGACGCATGGAACTACATTATTTGGCTTTTTTAGCTTTAGCGTCTAAGTCTTGTAGGAATTTGACGTAGTTGGTGGCTTTGCGTTTTTTCCACGCCCCTTTGTGGTAACCATAACCAATGATAAGCGGAATTAAAGTGGTGCACTCGCCGTATACCATTTGCTCCAAGGCGGTGGACACTTTCCCCCAGCTGGAAGCTTCTTTTAACGTAGAGCCGGACAAGGCCCCGTCGCGCACGTCAGCCACGGTAATTTGCACCGCATATTTGTGCATGGGGATTTCGGCCCCTAACGCTTCGGCAGCCACAACGGTATCTTGCGCAAAGTTTTTCGGCACACCGCCGGACCACATCATAAGCCCGGTTTCTTTAGCTTTCATTTTAATTTGCGTAAGTTCCAAGAAATCTTTAGCGCTGTCAATGGAAATATGTTTTTTGGGGTTTTCGGCTTGGTGCATTACAAAACCAAACCCGGCGGAACAGTCGCTAAAGGCAGGCACAAATATCGGTACGCCGTATTTGTAAGCATTATAGACCACAGAATCTTTGCCTTTGCCTTTCTTCTCTAACCATTTACCCATTTCCCAAATAAATTCGCGGGAAGAGTACGGGCGCGGCTCTAAAGCGTTGCAGATTTTGTAAATCGTTTCATCGCATACTTTGAGTTGGTCTTCGTCAATATAGGTATCGTAAATGCGGTCAATGTGCAAATCGCGCAAGAGGTTATCATCTTGGTTATACGGGGTTCCGATGTAGTGTTTAAAACCAAGTGCTTCAAAGAAATCTTGGTCCACAATGTTGGCCCCGTTGGAAACGATAGCATCTACCATGTGGTTTTGGATCATATCCACAATAATTTTTTTCATCCCGGCAGAAATTAAAGAACCGGCAATACACAAAATAACGGAACAATTTTTGTCGTTAAGCATCATATTGTAGATTTTGCTGGCGCGGGCTACTTCGCGCGATGCATACGCCATATTCTCAAATGCTTCCACCATCGGTACCACATTGTATTTTTTCATATCAATGTGTTTGATTGTGTTTTTGAGAAAGTCTTTCTTCGTTGGTTTTGCCATTTTCTTGCACCTCTTACTGGATTTTTGTACTGCTATTTAGTAAATTATATTAAATAACAACGCAAATTTAAATAAAAATTTTGGAGGTTTTTCTATGTATCCCAACCTACAACAAACCGACCCGGAAATCTTTGCCGCAGTTGCCAAAGAGCTTTCCCGCCAACGCGAAAAATTGGAACTGATTGCCTCCGAAAATTTTACTTCTTTGGCGGTGATGCAAGCCCAAGGCTCCGTACTTACCAACAAATACGCCGAGGGCTACCCCGGCAAGCGCTACTATGGCGGGTGTGAATTTGTGGACCAAGTAGAAACTTTAGCCATTGAACGCGCCAAAAAGCTCTTTGGGGCCGAGCATGCCAACGTGCAACCGCACTCCGGCGCCCAAGCCAATATGGCGGTTTATTTTGCCCTCTTACAACCCGGCGATACCGTTTTAGGGTTAAATCTTTCGCACGGTGGCCACTTAACGCACGGACACCCGTTAAATTTTTCGGGCAAACTTTATAATATGATTGCCATGAACGTCCGCCCGGACACCGAAGAAATTGATTACGAAGAAGCCGCCAAACTGGCCGCCACCCACAAACCCAAACTGATTTTAGCCGGCGCTTCCAACTATTCCCGTATTTTTGATTGGAAAAAACTGCGCGAAATTGCCGATAGTTGCGGTGCGTATTTAGCGTGTGATATTGCCCACTACGCGGGCTTGGTGGCAGCGGGCGAATATCCGAGCCCTGTTCCGTATGCCGACGTGGTAACCACTACTACGCATAAGACGCTGCGCGGGCCGCGCGGCGGGCTTATTTTGTGCAAAGAAAGTTTAGCCAAAGCCATTAATTCGGCCGTCTTCCCCGGTGTGCAGGGAGGTCCTTTAATGCATGTTATCGCGGGCAAAGCGGTTTGCTTTGGCGAAGCCTTAAAACCCGAATTTAAGACGTATCAACATCAAATTAAAGTAAACGCCCAAGCTCTTGCTAAGGAGCTCATCAACCGCGGCTACCGCTTAGTAGCGGGCGGTACCGATTGCCACGTAATGTGTTTAGATTTGCGTAATAAAAAAATGACGGGTAAAGTAGCCGAAGCCGCTTTAGATAAAGCCGGCATTACTGCTAATAAAAACACGATTCCTTTTGACCCGGAAAAACCGTTTGTGACCAGCGGACTTCGTATCGGTACCCCGGCGATTACCACGCGCGGGATGAAAGAAAAAGACATGGCGCAAGTAGCCGCGTTTATTGACGACGCGCTTACACACACGCAAGATGACGCGTATTTAGCGAACATTGCCGCGCAAGTCAAAAAGTTTTTGGATGACTTTCCGCTCTATCCGGAGTTAAATTAACTTCTTTAATCTCGCTGTTATCAAAAATATTGTCATCCCCGAGTGTCCCTGTCGGGGATCTCCCGCCTGTTTACCCCCTACATTAAACAAACGGATGAGGAAGATTCCCGAACCCTGCGGGCCGCCAACCTCGAGAATGACAACCTAATTGAATAACAACTTGTCCACCGTTTACAAGAAACCTTTTGAGTTAAGTTGGTTACATAATTCCTTTTGAATATTGGTAGCGGAACCATCTGAGTATACATAGCAGTGTACTCGTTGAGGCTCTGCGGGCAAAATATAAATATAATAGACCTTACCTGCACTGCCCTTGGGGACTCTTTGTGCCAGTGCAAAATAGTGGTTACCCGCACCGTCAGGCGAATAGATAAAATATTTTGTCCTAATGCGATTTTGGCTCCAAGAAGAATCAAGGGCACCCGGAATCGTAATGTCTAATTTATTAATTTCAGTATCACCCAAATATGACCCCTTGCCCAAGTAATAAATTTGGTGAGCTCTGGCAATGGCATACACATTATTTACGGCCTCGGCCATGCGGGCTTTCTCCACGGCCTTTTGGTATTTGGGTAACGCCACCGCCGCCAAAATACCGATGATTAAAACTACTACCAACAGCTCAATAAGCGTAAAAGCTTTCTTTTCACTTAACATAACATTTTTCCTCGCTTCGTCGTATGGTCATATCGTAGCAAAAAAAAAACGAGTCAAGGCTTTCTTGCCGGCAATTTTCTAAAAGGCAAACGACCCCAACAAGGAACAACTCCCCGGGGTATGTTTATAAACTGTCATCCCGTACTTGATACGGGATCTCACCTTAAGTCGTTAAAAGCGGTGAAGATGCTGAATCTGTTTAATTAGACCCCGTATCACAACCTTACGGGGCGCGGCCCAAAGGTAAAGGCCGCGGTTCAGCATGACAACAAGAGAAGATTCCCAAACCCTGCGGGCCGCCAACCGCGGAAACAACACCCTTTTTATAACAAAAATACCCCGCCGGAAAATCGGCGGGGCTTTCTTACAAAACGCCTTACTTATATTTTTCGTGCAATTCTTTGAGTTTTATGCTGGCCGGATCATTGGGATTATTCCACATGGCTTTGTATGACCCTTGATATACTTGCCGCTCTTCTTCGATGTGGTAAGAAGGCCACCGTCCATGTTGCGTTACCCATTTTTCCATAATATTCAACCACTCTTGCGGGGTTTTTATTTCTCTTATCCATCTATCTTTCAACGCCAACAATTCCTTGCTTATAGGGTCTGCAAGACCCTGTGCTTTGGCTTTATCACTCGCCCTGTCAAACGCATGCCGCAACGAACTTTCTGTTTCATCTTCGGCGTGTAGTGCCGGGAAGCGCCCGTATTGTTTGACAAAAATTTCCACCTGCGTGAGTACCTCTTGCGGGGTTCTATCTCCCGCATATTGCTTTACCCACTGCTCTTTTAAAGAGATTAATTTCTGGCTTGTTTCGTCACTTTTATTTTCGGCTTTTTTACACGCCTTATCAAACGCCTGGCGTAACGAATCTTCCTTTTTATCTCCACTATATTGTAGCGGAAAACGCCCGTTTTGTTTAATAAACTCTTTTACTTGCGTGAATACCTCTTCCGGCGTTCTCTTATCGGCAATCTTGTTCACCCATTGTTCTTTTAACGCTAGCAGTTCCCTGCTCGTATCGTCAGTAAGTCCACGCGCTTCAGCTTTTGTACTTGCTTTATAAAACGCATGCCGCAATGAGCGTTCCGTTTCATCCGCAACATGTTGCAAGGGGAAACGTCCCGTTTCTTTGATAAAGGCTTTCACTTGCGCCAGTACTTCCTCCGGCGTTCTTCTGGCTGATTGCCCTTTGTGCCCGTAACTGGGTTTAGGTGTTTTTAACTTAGCGGGCATGTCGCCATATACATAACCTTCTGCTTCCGGGTTCATTTTCCGCCCGTCGCGCGTTTTAAGCAAATAGTTGGCATGGCGTGCCAATTTTCTTTCTTCCCCAGACGTGTTGATTTTCGGTGCGCGTTTATTAACTAACAAAAAAGCTTGATAATTAAGCCGCGTAAAAACATCTTCAAACCGCGCTTTTTGTCCAAATAAGGTTTTTAATTGCGCTTCACTAAATTTTACCGGGCTTTCATCAAGTATCATGGCAAACCACCGCTCATATTCCCACTCGGTAGAATTCTCTGCCGGGGCTAGCCAGTTGCCATCTTCGTCTAACTTAAAAAGTTGTTTATCGGTCTGTTTAAAGGTTTGTTCAATTACTTGTAATTGCTCTTCGGTAAATACGTTGCTGCGCAGTTCACTTTTCCAACCCGGTATATAAGACGCAAGAGCTTGCGGCCCGGTTAAAAAGTCCTTTTGTAAGTGGGCAGACAATGCTACACGCGGGGCCGTCTGCGCGGCTACTTGCGCCGTTACGGCGCGTTCCACCGCCGAAGCAAGCGGACGTACTTGGGCAACCACCGGGCGCACCACCGGCACAGTAGGGCCTTTGGGTAAAACAGAGGAATTTACTTTGACTTTTTTTAATTTGGGCAGTTTCTTGCCACCGGCAAAAGACATCTGCGCACTTGCCATAAGCATAAGCGCACTTAGTAAAACGGTTATTCCTTTGAAAATCCGTACTCTCATAACTATATTGTAGAGCAAATACCGTGTTAAAACCAGGGCCAAAGGGCCTAGGCCGCCCCGCCAAAAAGGCCCATATAAATCAAACGCCCCACACTCGGTGGGGCGTTTCACTTACTAAAACACGCTCTTAAGCGGCTTTTTTGGCAGTATCAACGAGGGCTTTAAAAGAAGCCGGGTCTTTAATTGCCATTTCGCTAAGCATTTTGCGGTTAAGCGTGATATTCGCTTTGGTCAAGCCGTTAATGAATTTGGAATAAGACAAACCTTCTTCCCGTACCGCGGCGTTAATGCGAGTGATCCACATTTGGCGGTAGGTGGTTTTTTTGTCTTTGCGGTCCACATAAGCGTGTACGCCGGATTTACCCAATTGTTGGGTAGCCATGCGTAAACGACGGGATTTATCTCCGTAGTAGCCGCTGGCGGCTTTCAATACTTTTTTCTTTCTTGCGTGTCTAGGAACGCTGAATTTAATTCTCATGTTTCAACCTCTTATTTCGCCATCGGCAAATACTTGGCTAAGATTTTGCCTTTGTTAGACTCAGGCG
>JAGCXL010000022.1 GCA_017961295.1 Elusimicrobiaceae bacterium | reverse complement strand
CTTTATACACCCCAAAAATCAAATTACCGGTGTGCCCGGGTACGGTGCTGCGCAGAAAACCGGGGATGGTGGCGTAGGGGATAGTTACTTTTTGGGTAAGCGCAGGTACAGACCCTGCCAAGCCCGAACCGGTAATTAAAGCAATTTCCGGTTTAAAGTTTTTCGTTTTTTTATTAATAAACGTAACGGCTTTTTTAATCAGTGCTAGTTGGGTCATAATCTCTCCTATAAAGTTGTCCTCGGCGGGCAGAACGCATTTTCTATCTGTTCTGTGGCTTTGGGTAAAATACAAATCACATCAAATCGTATATCTTCGTAGCTTATATCCGGGTGCGTTTTAATAAATTGCACCGCTGTTTTAGCAATGCGCAGTTGTTTGGCTTTGGTAACAGCGGCCACCGGCCCGCCAAACGCGCTATAACTGCGCTGTTTCACTTCCACAAACACCAGCGTTTTTTTAAGCCGGGCTACTAAATCAATTTCTCCGCCCGCAGCTTGGTAATTGCGGGCTACTATTTGGTAGCCTTTGCTTGTCAAATAATCGGCGGCTTGTGCCTCTCCCGCAGCACCTTGTTCGTTCATGGCAACAGTCCGTTCCCCGGCAATAACTTGCGCACCGGGCCAAAGGTCCGCCGGTGTTCGGGGCAAGGGCCCAGTTCCCGCAAAGCTTGCATGTGTTTAGCGGTACCGTAACCCTTGTGTCCGCCAAAGTCATAACCGGGGTAAAGCGTGTCTAACACGGCCATATAGTGGTCCCGCGTTACTTTGGCAATAATGCTGGCCGCCGCAATCGCAAGAGATTTTGCATCTCCGTCAATAATCGGGGCCTGTTTCATGGGTAGGTCTTTTACGGGGTATGGGCCGTCAATTAATGCGCAGGAGTCCGGCATTTTCAAAAATTTTTGGGCCGCGCGGCGCATAGCTAAAAAGGTAGCTTGCAAAATGTTAAGTTCATCAATTTCTTGGGCCGTAGCAAAACCAACTCCGTACAGCACGCCGCTGCCGGAGGTAAGTTGTTTAAAAATTTCTTCGCGTTTCGCTTCGGTAAGTTTTTTGCTGTCGTTAACGTTGCCAAAATGTTGCACTACGGAAGGAGGGATAAAACACGCACATGCCACTACAGGGCCCGCTAGGGGTCCGCGCCCGGCTTCGTCGATACCAATTAAAAAATTGGACTCTTGCTTGATGGCTTGACGCCTATCAAATTCACAAAGGGGACTAAACATATTGTTATTATAACAATTCTACGTCGGCTTCGTACAGCTTATTTTAAGGATGTTTTACGTAAGGGATTACCAAAAAGTTGCCGTCCTGCGTTAAGGCAACTTCACACCAAGTGGGTTTGCCTGCAATCGTGAGGAGGGTAATTACGTGGCTAATTTGTTCGGCCGGGATATCATCCGAATAAAGCACCACTTTCCCGGACTGGGTTTGCCCTTTGACGGCCACAATAACTAGTAATTCTTTATCATCCGTTTTGCGTTGGTTGGCCCAAAAGACAGCATCTTTGGGGAAAGACGTTAAATTGGTAACAGGCCGTACGGCAGAAACCGTTCCGCGCATACCGCCGGACATAGCTAACAATTTGGTGGTAGCGTGCTCTCCCAAATCTTCCAAACGTAGTCCGTTTTCCAGGATATTTTTAACAGCAGCCCCGTCGGCAGATAACGCCATGCCGCGGTAAAGTATCCCCGGTTCCTCTATAAGCGGAATGGGGTCTGCCGGCATTTCTTGGGCTAACAGTTGGGTAAAGTCGCTTGTTTCAAAAGTTTGTTCCGGCGCCAGTTTCGGCAATGTGGCACGCAAAGCTTCCCGCGCTTGCAGTTCTTGTTGCAATTTTAAATCAAGCGCGTCTTGTTTGCGGCGTTGTTTTTTAAGTTGAGCGGCTTTATAGTCGCGTTTTTTTTGTTCCAACCAAGAGCGTTGCTGCGGCACTTTTACAGCGGTTTTGGGCATATTGTGCAGTAAATAATAATCTACACCCATTACGTCTCGATTAATGCCCCCGTAAGAGGGGAATGCTCCTTTAGAGGCGACCGTCCCCTTGCCCAAGTTTTTTGCAATTGGGCGCGTTACTTTAGCGGGGACCTGTGCACAAAGCGCACCGGCCGCAAATAATAAAATAAACCCCAGTAATCTTTTTTTCATACTCATATTATAAGGAAAAATTGGTAAAAAACAACAGGGTCAAAAGACCTAATTCCATATAGGTCCTCGCTTATCGTCACTCCCGAGTGTTACATACGTGTCATGCTGAGTTGCCGTTGCTCAGCATCTCCACCTCTTTTTCTTCCTCGCCACTTGCGGGAGAGGGTGGCACTGTGTGCCGGGTGAGGGGGGGATGGCGCGCCGTCATCCCGTACTTGATACGGGATCTTCCATGCAGGTCGTTAAAAATTGTCATCCTGAACTGCGGCCATTACCGCTAGGCCGCACCCTGAAAGGTTGCTATTCAGGGTCCCATCAAACAGATTCAGGATCTCATCTTTACCTGTTGTTTAAACTGTCACTCCCAAGTGTTACATACGTGTCATGCTGAACCGCGGCCATTACCGCTAGGCCGCGCCCTGAAAGGTTGTTATTCAGGGTCCCATCAAACAGATTCAGCATCTCGTTGTTCTATCAAAGGTGTCACTCCCGAGTGCCTCTGTCGGGAATCTCCCTTCTCTCCACATCCTCGCAAGGCAGAACCAGTGTTTTAATAGTAATTATGTTTCTTTTCCAATTCAAGTACTTCGTCTTTTGTTAATAATCGGCACGTTGGCACGTCTTCAACAGTAGAAGAAGAAAATTCTTGCTCTAACTTAAGTAGACAAAAGTGGTGTAATAAGTCGCGCGATAGGGCAAACAAGTGCATCGTGTCTAAATTTGCCCACTCCAGCATATAGCCATTATTACGCACAAAGTGGCTGATGTTGTTTTTGATGTTATGTTGTATAAATTCCCCTAGGTTATGGGGGCATAAAGGTTCTTTTGCTACCCTGCATAGTGCCTCAAAGATAGGCCGAATAGTTTCCTGCTCAAGCGTATCCGCATGTTCATTAATAAACCGCGTGGCAGTACAGTCCTTTTTATGAGGAAATACCAAAAATTGCCAGTAAAACAGATTTTGGTAAAAAGAGTTTTCTGTACTGTTTGCCGCCAACCATAAACGTAGCAACTTGCGCTGTAAATCAGTATTAGTGGTTGTTACCAATTGCGGATAGCGGATTCCAAAATTTTTAGTTACAGTAAGCGGGTAAATAATCCCACAATGTGTACTGGTAGTGAGGGAATGTTGATGAGGGGCTTGAATGGGGTAATGTAGTTGTATGGCAAGGCCTTGTTTCATTTGGTAGTACATAAGCGCGGCAAAATAATCCGCCACTTGGTAATACCCTTCTTGTTGAGACATATGGTTAAACGTTTCAAACACTACCGAATCTCCCCAAAAAGGGCTGCCATTAGTAATATACTTGATGATAATATCCCTATACTTGACGTAGAACATTTTTTCATAAAAATTGATAGAAGATACAATACAAAATGAATGAATCATAAGCCTCCTTTCTCCTTGTTTTTATTATCGGCATTCCAAAGTGTTACATACGTGTCATGCTGAGTCGCCGTTGCTCAGCATCTCGTCGTTATTAAATTGTCATCCTGAACTGCGGCCATTACCGCTAGGCCGCGCCCTGAAAGGTTGTTATTCAGGGTCCCATCAAACAGATTCAGCATCTCGTTGTTATATCAAAGGTGTCATTCCCGAATGTCTCTGTCGGGAATCTCCACCTTCTCAATTCCTCTGCTACCCATAAAATATACTTATTTTTAACTAATTTTGTATAATATAAATATACTAATTATATAGTTTGTTTTGAATTTGTCGGTCCTGCTTTTGCTTCTCCGTTTTTCCTTCTTCCGATAGTAGCCGTTTCTTCTTAGTTTTTGCTTCCTGCTAGGCTCCAAAACAATCCCGGAGCATCTGTGCAACAATCGTTTTCCGTTTTAATGTCCGTCTACGCCAAGGATCGCCCCGCCTGGGTGCGTGAGGCCTTTGACAGTGTTTTGTCAAATACCGTCAAACCTGCTGAAGTTGTAATTATGGTGGATGGCCCCGTCCCGGCCGATTTACAAACAGTTTTGGATGAAGCCGCCCATAACCCTCTGGTACGTGTGATTAGCCACCCGGTTAATATTGGCCGCGGTGCTGCATTAGGCATAGCGGTTCCCCAATGCAAAAATGAACTCATTGCTCTTATGGACGCTGACGATATTTCCCGCCCGGACCGTTTTGAAAAATTGCTTGCGGTTTTTGACGCTAATCCGGCCTTGGCGGTGGTGGGGGGACAAGTGCAAGAAAGAGACGCCGATACGTTAACCCCGCTTGTTCAGCGCCAAGTTCCTTTAACTAACGCGCAAATCCGCCAATATCTCAAAACCCGCATGCCGTTTAACAATCAAACGGTTCTGTTCAAAAAATCTGCCATTTTGGGTAGCGGTAACTTTCAAGCATTTGGCCTGCTGGAAGATTATTACATGTGGGCCCGTGTTTTAGCCAAGGGATACCAAGCCCAAAATGTGCCCGATGTTTTGGTGGATATGCGTGTTAGTCCTGCGATGTATGGCCGCCGGGGCGGGTATAACTATTTCCACATGAATAAGCTGCTGTTTGACAAAATGCGTGAACTCAACTTGTTGGACATCTGGGAATATTATTACACGCTTTCTATACGTTTTTGCGTACAAGTTTTAATGCCCAATTGGCTACGTAGCTATTTTTATAAGAAGGCATTGAGGTAATATATGGCCCAACCCATTCGTATTTTACACATAGGGCTAACTTCTGTTCCGGGAGGAATGGAAAGTTTTGTACTCAATTATTACAGGCATATAGACCGCACAAAATTTCAATTTGATTTTGTAGATATCTACGGAGAAGGTTTGGCCTATAGCGAAGAAATTAAAAGTTTGGGCGGTCAAATTTTTACATTGCCTAATTGTAAGAAACATCCTTTTGCTTATACGAAAGCTTTGCACAAATTACTGAAGCAATCTCAATATTCTATTGTTCATATCCACATGTTATCTGCGGCAAACCCTGTTGCAGCGGTAATGGCTTGCTTATGTAAAAAGCAGGTAATTATTCACTCCCATAATGCGGCTATACCTAAAGGAGTTTTACGTCATGTGCTCAATACAACTAATCGTAATTTGTTACGCCTGTTACCGGCCAGACATTGGGCTTGTGGAGAAAAAGCCGGCAAATGGATGTTTGGTGAATATTTTGATTCTAAAAATATCATCACCAATGCTATTGATGTGGAAAAATTTTCACCGAATAAAGAAATTCGTCAAAAATTACGTGCTCAATGTGGTTTTGCCGCCACCGATAAAGTGGTGGGATTTGTGGGACGGTTTTGTGAACAAAAAAATGTATTGTTTTTAGGGGATATTTTACAAGCGTTACGCCAGAAATCCTCTAATTATAAACTGTTATTGATAGGCGATGGAGAACTACGCTCTGCTCTAACCGATAAACTAGACAACTTAGGTCTGTTACCATACGTTTATTTTGCCGGTATTCAACGCAATGTAGCGGACTGGTACCAAGCTATGGATTATTTTGTATTGCCCAGTTTATTTGAGGGCTTGCCGATTGTAGGGATAGAAGCACAAGCGGCAGGACTTCCTTGTTTTTTTTCAGACCAAATTTCAAAAGAAATAGCCATTACTTCACAAGCTCATTTTTTACCTGTTACTAAAGGGGCAACTCTTTGGACACAAGCACTCATACAAAATATTGCAAAAAGAAACTATCAAGTATCTCCTATATGGTATATTAAAAATAGTGTAAAAAATTTAGAAAAATCTTATGATATATTATGTTCTCAAGAAAAATGCGCCAAATCAATTAAAACACTTCCTTTAATTTCTGTTATAGTGCCTATTTACAAAGTAGAAAAATACTTACGACAATGCCTAGATAGCCTAGTAGTACAAACTTATCCTAATTTTGAAGTAATTTTAATGGATGACGGCTCTCCGGATAATTGCCCTCAAATTTGCGACGAATATGTCACTAAATACTCTAATTTCCGCGTTATACATCAGTCAAATTCAGGCCTTACTACTACTAGGCTCAATGCAATAAAAGTAGCCCATGGGGCATTATTGGCCTTTGTAGATGGGGATGATTGGGTGGAGCCGGATTATTTGTCCTATTTATACGAATCACGCACTGCTTATGATGCTGATATTTCAGTATGTACTTCATTTGGAATAGGTGGTTTGTGTATGTTTCGTAGGAAACCTTTGCAAGCCGGAACAGCAAAGGCATTGCAAATTATGTGTACAGATAGATTTTATGGCGGATATATTTGGAATAAATTATATCCCAGGGAATTTTGGGAAAATTTACAGTTACCGCCGCAAAATCTATTTGAAGATTTGTGCTTTAATTCACAAATTTTTCCTAAAGCTCAAAAGATCGTATTTACCTCTAAACGCTTGTATCATTACCGCATTATCCCAGGATCTATGAGTCATAAAAAATTTGACCAAAAAAATCTATTCCTGTTTGCCCTATTAAAAAGAGTCCAAACATGGCTTGTTAAAAATAGATATCAAAAACAGTCTATTGCCCTTCAAAATATTCAACATTGGGAATGGGTACATTGCATGGCACACTATAGACGTATAAAGCAGGAAGATGTTACCCTAGCCGAACAGATACAGACCTACCGTCCTCAAATAAAGTGGTATTTCCAAATGGACCGATATTTCTTTTACCGTTGGGGGCATCTTGGGTATTTAGTTCTAAATAATATAGTTTCTCTTGCATACAAATATGGTAGGAAAGGACTTCACTTAAATGACTAAAAAAATTGGTATTTTAACTTTTCATGCCTCGCATAATTTCGGTTCTATGCTCCAAGCGTTTGCTTTACAAAAAATATTGGAACAAATGGGATGTACTAGCGAAATTATAAATTTTCGTTCAGTTGTTCAACGTAAAAATTTTAGTGGTGTTTGGCATTTGCCGGTAAACAGCTTATATGCACTCATGCGTAAGTGCGTTTTATTTCCATGGCGTCAAGATTTTATTACAAAATATAATAAATTTGAAGATTTTTTACAAAACAATTTAGTTCATACGGCACAATATAATACCGAAGAAGAAGTCTTAGAAAATTCTCCAAAATATGATTTCTATATCGCTGGTAGTGACCAAATTTGGAATAGTACCGCTATGGATTTTAGCTGGTTATATTTTTTGCCGTTTAAAACGGGTAAAAAAATTGCTTATGCCCCTAGTGCGGGGGACCAGGCTCTACTACCGCAAAATAAAGAAAAAATGCTTGATTTATTATCCCAATTTAACGCTATTAGCGTGCGGGAAGCAAAATTAGCAAATGTTTTGGGGAAATTGTTGCCAACTAAGCCGCAGGTGGTTTTAGATCCCACTTTATTAATTCCCGCTGAACAATGGGCTAAATATATTGCTAAAACCCCCTTAGTGGGGGGGGGGTATTTGTTACTTTATTCGCCATTCCGCCGAACAGATTTATTAGACGCTATCCCTTCAGAGAAAAAACACTACAAAATTGTGATGTGTTACCCAAGCGATATAAAAGCTCTTTTTAATCCTCGTTTTACTAAACGTTTTGATACAGGCCCCTGGGATTTTTTAAATTTAATCTACTATTCCAAGGGCGTAATTAGCGGCTCTTTCCACGCGGCAGTTTTTGCCAAGCTTTTTAATAAGCCCTTGTATTGTGTTGATATGGGCCCCGGCAGCCGTATTGCTAATTTAGAAGAAAAATTTAAACACTTAGAAGAAGAACGTGCCAAAAGTATGCAATTTTTAAAAGAGGCCTTACAATGAGCAATGAAATTTGTAATAAAAAGTATTGCACCGGTTGTGGAGCTTGTGTAGCTGTATGTCCTAAACAATGCATTACCTTGCAACCTAACCCACAAGGGCACTTGTTTCCACATATAGACAAACAGGCTTGCGTGAATTGCAATTTGTGCCGCAAAACTTGCCCGGTAAATACACCTGTTCCTATGAATCAACCTTTGGCGTGCTATGCGGCTTGGGCCAAAGATGAAAAAGACCGTACGAGTAGCTCTTCCGGGGCCGCATCCAGTGTATTTGCTGCACATATTTTAAAACAAGGCGGGGTTGTATATGGAGCCGCCTTACAAGATAATACAATTCAGCATATCCGCGTAAGTAGTGCGGAAGATTTGCCCCGCATAAAAGGTTCAAAATATGTATATAGTTACGTAGCAGATGTGTATAAACAGGTTAAACAAGACTTAAAAGATGGAAAAACCGTTTTATTTACAGGTACTCCGTGTCAAAATGCCGCGGTATATAACTTAATAGGGGAAAACCCTAATTTGATTTTAGTAAACCTCATTTGCCATGGCGTACCTTCCATGCAAATGCTCCGAGATCATTTAAAAGCTCAAAATATTATAAAAATTCACAAAATTCAGTTTCGGCATAACAATCATGTAGATGCATTTGTTTGTAATGATTACAAAGCCTTAGATAGAGTATTCCCTGATGCATACGTTATTTGTTTTTTGGAAGGATATACTTATCGTTCATCGTGCTATAACTGCTCATATGCACAACCTAAGCGTACCGGAGATATAACTATCGGGGATTTTTGGGGATTAGGAAAAGAAGCTCCGTTTGAAGGAGATGCTACCAAAGGTTGTTCTGCCGTTATTATCAATACAGCAAAAGGCCAAGCGTTATTTAGCACTTGTCAAGATAAGTTGCAGCTTTTTGAGCGGAAATATCAAGAAGCAATTAATGGTAATGGACAACTATCTCACCCCGTTCCTTACACTTGGCATAGCAAGTTGTTTAATAAATTATATCCTCTACTAAGTTTTGAAAAAGCCGCTTTTTTGTCGACCACTCTCGTTATGGTTAAACAAGTAATAATACGGTCTTTGAAAAATTATGCGCCCAATTTATATAAGTCGGTATTGTTAAAATTTTGTTCTATCTTAAAAGAATTAAAATGATTTTAAAGAAACCTATTCGTATTTTACAAATTACTTGCCAGCTTCACTCGCGTGACGGGGTAGCGGTCGTATTAAAAAATTGGCATAACAATATAGACACTAGCCAAATTCAGTTTGATTATTTAATTTGGTGGCGTAGAGCAGACAATGACCACATGATAGAAGAATTGTCTCAAAAAGGGGCCAATATTTTTATTCTACCAGACCCTCAACAGTATTTTTTTCAATTTTTAAAGGAAAGTTATTGCTTTTTTAAAACACACCATTATTGCACAATACATTCCCATATTACGCACCTAAACTTTTTCTTTTATCCATTGGCTAAATGGTTTGGTACGAAAAATATTATTCAACATGCACATTCGGCAAGATGGAGTGAAAAAAAATTAAGCAGATTTCGTAATTATTTGATGTTGCATGCTGTTTGGCCGTTAATTACCCACAAAATGGCTTGTTCGCACGCGGCCGGGAAAGCTTACTACGGTAAAGATTTTATGGTGGTAAATAATGGAATTAATATAGAGAAATTTACTTATAATCCGGTAATACGTAAATCCAAACGCCGAGAATTAGGTTTGGAAAATGACTTTATAATAGGACATGTCGGACGGTTTTCTGCACCCAAAAATCATCCATTCCTATTAAATGTTTTTGAACAAGTGCTACAAATGAAACCTAATGCTAAATTGCTGTTGGTGGGTAGCGGACCGTTGCGTCAACAAACAGAAGAACTGGTGCGTGCTAAAAATTTGCAAAAGCATGTTGTCTTTTTGGGAGGAAGAACAGATGTGGAACAGCTATATCAAGCGTTTGATTGTTTTGTTTTTCCATCATTGCATGAGGGGCTGGGAATTGTAGCAATAGAGGCTCAAGCCGCCGGTCTTCCCTGTATATTAGCCGATACTTTACCGCAAGAGGCGTTTATCTGTAACTACAAAAAAATGGCATTAGGCTACGCAAAGGAATGGGCCCAAGCTATTGTAACTTGTACCGAAGATTTTAAGAGAACTGACACATCCGCTCAAATTAAAGCAGCTGGCTTTTCTGCTCAAGCGATAGCTAAACAAATGCAAGATTTTTATTTGGAGTTAAAACATTAATATGCAATATCTGTGGCAATATTATTTGCTCATCACAGTTATTTTTGTACAAGGGTTGCTACTCTTGCGGTGGGGAAAATTTGGCAAGTGGGCGTTTTCAGTGTTGTGCTTTGTGGAACTGACCTTCTTGGCAGGGTTTCGTTCGTGGAATATAGGTAATGATACTATGCGTTATGTACAAATGTTTATTTTATCTCTAAATTTTCCTGAACTGATTAAAACACACATGGAACAAGGGTACCTACTATATAATAGGTTTTTAGGAATTTTTACTTCCAATCCTCAGATGCTACTTCTCACATCTTCGGTTTTGGCAATAGGAGCTTGGCTGAATTTTATTCGAAAATACAGTGTTTCGATTTTGCTCTCCACATTGCTATTTGTTATATCTAATTATGGCATGATATTAACTATGATTCGACAAGAAATAGCAATATGTATTGTATTGCTTGCTATTCCTTTTATTATTAAACGTCAATTATTCCCATTTCTATTTTGCTGTATACTTGCTTCTACATTTCATACTTCTGCAATTCTTGCAATTAGTTTATATTTTGTTTATTTAATTCCTTTTAAAATCAAATACTTGCTTTTTATTTTAGCGGGAACTCTCTTTGCTTTTATTTTTTTAGCGCCAATTTTAAATACGACATTTGATATATTGGGACGCTACGAGTCATATATGGGGAGCCGATTATTAGGTGAAGAAACAAAATTAGCTTCTATTTTAAAAACGCTTGTGCAAGGGAGTGTGGCTATCTTTTGCTATATTTCTTATAAGTATTTCTATTTGTCAAAAAAAATAAAGCAAGGATTAATCTCAATTGATTTTTTACTATGGTGTTGTATTTTCTCTGCTTGTATTCAATTTATTTCTATTCGAGGCACATTGTTGGAAAGATTGACACTGTATTTTTCTATTTTTAATTTAATTTCTATTCCTTTTTTTGTGCGATGTTATCCTAAAAATATACGTATATTTATAGCCCTTGGTGTAGTATGTACTTTCATCGTTATAAATAGTGTCATTTTTGTCTATCGTCCAGAATGGAATCATGTATTACCATTTGAGTTTTGTTTTAAGTGACATTTGTATTAAGGAAGAAATATTATATTCGTTTCGAGGTATATTTAAATGAAAAAAATCGGGATTTTAACTTATTATTACCAAAGTAAAAATTTGGGGGGATTGTTACAATCTTATGCCTTGCCGATATTTCTAAGTCAGCAAGGGTACCATGCCGAACAATTGGCTTTTGACTATAATTTTTTTACTTCCTCTCAACAAAAAAAAGCGAATCAATTTAAATTGGAACAAATTACATTAAAGAAAATCATCACACATCTTGTTAGAAGAGCAAAAACATATATTCATCCTTGTCATATTTCCGTGGAATATTTGCAAAAACAAGATATTATTGCTACTGAATTTGAGCAATTTATTCTCCACTCTGTTAATGCTTTTAATGATACCAATGTAATTTCGACTAACAAAGATTATGACATTTTTATGATTGGAAGCGACCAGGTTTTTTCTTTACATTTACTGCCGTTATCTGCTTACTACGGTGAATTTACCACGCCGGATAAGAAAGTAATTTCTTATGCAGCTAGTGCTGGTAAAAATAAATTCTCATCCAAAGCTGAAAAATTATTTATCCAAAAATTGCAACGACTAAATGCCATTAGCGTGCGGGAGAAAACACTCAAAGAATATATTGAGCGTATAACCGATAAAAAAGCAACTGTGGTATTAGACCCCACTTTCTTACTTTCCCCGCAGGAGTGGCTCAAAATCGCCAATTTTGCACCTGTACCTAATAAACCGTATATTTTCTGTTATTTTTTGGGTGGGAAATCAGCTTGGCAACGCAAAATAGCCCAAGCATATGCCGATAAATACGGTTATGAAGTTGTCCACTTGCCCTATATTATGAAAACCGTTCGTCCGGCCGATAAATACTTAAAAGGTCAAGGCCGCTATGACGTAGGCCCGCGGGAGTTTATTGCGCTTATCAATGGGGCACAGTGTGTATTTACGGATTCCTTTCACGGACTTGCATTTTCCATTAATTTCGGTAAAAACTTTTATGTATTTAACCGTAATGACCAGTCCGGGCCGGATTCTATGAACGCACGCATTACCGATACTTTAGCCACTTTTGGGCTTACCGCGCGCCATATTACCAATAAAAACACAGTTTTAGATAACAAACCGCTAGATTTTACACAGGCACACAAAATTTTAGCCCGTGAAAAAGAAAAATCTATAAATTGGCTGCTAAATGCTTTAAAAGATTAATATGAACCAACGCAAAGCTAACAATCCCATCAATGCTAAACGCATGCTTAAAAATACGGGCATGCTGTATATGCGGCATTTATTTATTTTGGGGATTAATCTATTTACGGTGCGTTTGGTACTTAATGCTTTAGGTGCAGAAGATTTTGGAATTTACAACGTGGTAGCGGGAATTGTGCTAATGTGTAGTTTCTTTTGTGGCACAATGGCTACTTCTAGTCAAAGATATTTTAGTATTGATTTAGGCAAGCAAGACCACGTGCATTTGTCTCAAACATTTACACTTACATTGGTCATCTATGCCCTTTTGGCAATTTTATTTGTAGTAATGGCAGAAAGCATGGGCCTGTGGTTTGTAAATCACAAGCTTACTATCCCTATTGCGCGCATGTTTGCAGCTAACTGCATTTATCAAACATCCATTGTTGCTTTTTTATTTACGTTGATTACAACGCCTTTTTTAGCATTAGTAATTTCTTACGAAGATATGCAAATTTATGCGTATTTCAGTATTTTAGAGGCTATCCTAAAATTGGTCATAGTATGGTTGCTGGGATTGTGGCCGGATAAACTGATTGCTTATGGGATCTTAATGGCAACTATTTCCGTGGTACACGCAACTCTTTACATATACTATTGCGTTAGCAATTATAGAGAAACGCACTTGCACTGGATATGGAATGGCCCGTTATTTAAAGAAATTATTGTATTTAGTAGTTGGAATCTATTTGGAACGGTCTCTAATCTTATTAAAATCCAAGGAACAAATATTTTACTAAATATGTTTTATGGCCCCTTACTTAATGCAGCCCAGAGTTTAGCTAGCCAAGTAAGAACCGCAGTAAGTATGTTTTCTAACAATTTTTCCCAAGCGATGCGCCCACAAATTAGTAAATCTTATGCTATTGCCAATTATCAAGGAATGTTCCGGTTGGTATATATTGGAAGTAAAATGGCTTATTTTTTAATGTTGCTTATCTTGATACCGCTATTTTTTAATATCGGTTATATTTTGGAATTATGGCTCAAAAATCCTCCGCCTTATACCATTATTTTTGTCAAATTATTGATGATAGAGGCACTTATAGAATCCCTCTCGCAACCTATGGCCAGCGTTAACCAAGCTACCGGCAGAATTGCGTTGTATCAATTTTTAATTGGGTGTGTTGTTATACTCAATTTGCCTGTAGCTTATGGATTACTAAAAAAGGGTTTCCCGGTATCCAGTATATATGTGGCTGCCTGTATTTTGATGGCTGGAGTAGATTTGATAAGACTTATTTTCTTAAAACGAGTAGATGGATTTTCTTATTGGGCATTTGTTAGACAAGTGTTTTTTCCTGTTTGTTTGGTTACATTACCTTGTTTTATTATTTGTAAATTATTTTCACTCAATCATCATACTTTAGTTAGTTGTGGTTTGGATGTAATAACAAAGGCCAGCATTACCTTGTTTCTTATATGGGAGCTTGGCTTTTCTTCACAAGAACGCAAAAAAACAATATCTTTATTAAAAAATTATGGGGGAACATATTGGTATGCTTTTAGAAAACTTGCATGTAGAAACTAAAGAGAATACAGTAAAATTGATAGCGGATGTCCATAGTTCTTACTTTGGGGAAAAAACTGTTTGGGCTGAAATTGATGAAAAATATGCTCACGCACTAACTGTAGAAAATTATAATGGTTTTTTAGTGGGGCTATTGTACCCCGCAATGTATGTGGGAGAAGATATTCATATTAAGGGGTCGGTTTCTGCCCGGCTACTCTATAACATAAATCATTATTTAATGGCTTTTATTCGCACCTATTCGGCCCGCTGTAAAACCATTCAAGTAACCGCGGACAAAACCATTACTGATTTGCCTGAAAAAGCACATCATATTGGTACAGGGTACTCAGCCGGAGTGGATAGCTTATGCACCATTTATGACCATTTGGAAAAAGAAACCTATCCCCAATATAAATTAGACACACTTCTGTTTTTAAATACGGGTTCTCATGGAGAATTTTCAAAATCTACTACGGAGCCTAAATTTCATACTCGTTTTGAATATTTAAAACAAACAGCCCCTCTGCCTTTTATTGCGTTAAATACGAATATTCATCAATTCCATGAATTTTTTCCAGACAGTCACCAAAAAACGGTTACATTTACCAATATTGCAGGGATTTTAACTATAGAAAAATACTTTGCCAAATATTATATAGCCTCATCAATGAGTTACCGTGAAGCAATACAATTTGGCAAGAAACGTTTAGATATTTCTACGGAAGCTTTTGATCCGATTTTATTACCTCTTTTATCGACAGAAACCTTAGAATTTATTGCGGATGGACAACAATATACCCGTTCTCAGAAAGTACAACGGATTGCAGATTATTCACTGGCACGGCAAGCTCTAAATGTATGTGTCAACGGAGCAGAACGTACAGCCCAAAATTGTTCCCATTGTGAAAAATGTTTGCGCACACTGATGACGTTAGATTCATTAGATAAACTAAAGGAATTTTCAACAGTATTTGATTTGCAAACATATAGCAAATATGCATTTAAATATCGTTGCAAACAACGATTGTTGTATTATAGTAATCCTTTTGCACATGATAATATTTCTTGTGCCAGTTACCATAACAGGCAGGTTCCTTCTCTTATAATGTCTTTAATAGTATGTAGCCCTAATATTGTAAAAAGTATGATTAAACAAATACTGCGTCCGTTACTAAAAAATGATAAACATAATCAATAAACAAAACTGTTGTGGTTGTCAAGCGTGCGCCAATAGCTGCCCTAAGAACTGCATCTCAATGCAGGCTGATGAGGAAGGGTTTTTATATCCACACGTGGATAAAACTGCGTGCGTCAATTGCGGGCTATGTGAAAAAGTCTGCCCGATTTTAAATAAACCGCAAACCTACCCAGTGCTAGAAGCCTATGCCGCTAAACACACAAGCCCGGACATTAAGTTAAAAAGCTCTTCCGGCGGAATGTTTAGTGCCTTGGCAGAGGTTATCCTCAAAGAGGGGGGAGTTGTATTTGGCGCGGCCTTTGACAAAGATTGGAACGTAGTGCACGCTTACGCTGAAAAACTGGAAGATTTAGACAAACTACGCCGATCCAAATACGTACAAAGTAATATTGGTAAAACGTACCAACAAGCCAAACAATTTTTAGAGAAAAATCGCACCGTATTATTTACCGGTACTCCCTGTCAAATTGCCGGACTTCGCAATTACCTGGGCCAAGAGTGCAAAAAATTGATTACCGCAGAGTTATTTTGCCACGGCATCCCTTCTCCGACCGTATGGCAAAAGTTTCTAACTGAAAATACAGAAAAAGCCAACATAAACGCCATTGATTTTCGTCATAAACTCTTCGGTTGGGATGCTTCTATCTTAAAAATTTCCTATAAAAACGGCACCTCTCTGCCGAGCATTCCCCGAGGATTACTCTCGCTTTTACGCATATCCAAAGGCCGTTTTCTACGTCGTTTCTTTCGTTTAAGTTTTGAAATTTCCAACCTCTACGAACGCCCTTCCTGCCACCAATGTCGCTTCAAGGGATTGGATAAAATGGCCGATTTTTCCATGGGGGACCTATGGGGAGTGAAACAAATTTATCCTGCTCAATATGACGACAAAGGAACTTCTGCTTTATTAGTAAATACTTTGCGTGGTCAAGAATTACTTTCTAAGCTATCAATACAGGTTTATCAGGTTGATATACAACAAGTGGCAAAATATAATCCTTATTTACTTAGTTCGGTTGGGCCGCACCCCAAACGGGCGGAGTTTTTTGCGCGTTATAAAACTGAAAACTTTAACAAACTTGTTCGGGAACTTTTAGGTATCAAACCGGCGTGGATAACTATTCCGTTAAGTATTAGTAAAAAAGTTGCTCATAAAGTGAAAAATTTACTCAAGTAGTACAATAAAAAAATATCGGCACAAAATATAGCTTTCATTCTTCCTAGTTTCACAACGTGCTGTAAAGCTATTTTTTCCTATCCTAAATTTTTAAGAGGAAAAATGAAAAAATTAATCTTTACGGCATGTTTCTTATCTCTATCAGCTATTTTATGGGGGGAAAGTGATTCGGATATTAAACAAAAAATAATCCAGTCTTCCCTTTCTTCTTATCGGGGCAATTGCCCCTGTCCTTATAATACAGACCGTGCCGGCAGAAGGTGCGGCAGACGTAGTGCTTATTCCCGCCCGGGTGGATATACCCCCATATGTTATGAGTCCGATGTAACAGCCCAAATGGTGGAAAGTTACAAACAAGCCCACCCAACTCGTAACATCATAACTGGTAAAGTGGTTAAAGTAGCCGATGGCGATACGCTTACTGTCCTTAACTCACAAAACCAACAAATTAAAATCCGCTTATACGGCATAGATGCGCCCGAAAAAGCACAGGATTTCGGCACGGTATCCAAGGATTATTTAGCTAGTCTTGTAGCCGGGCAAACAATTAATGTTACGGTTATAGATATTGACCAATATGGGCGAAATGTGGGCCGGATTCAAGTGGACGGCAAAGAAGTGGCCGAAGAAATGCTTAAGTCCGGTTTGGCGTGGCTTTACACGGCTTACTGCAAAATACCACAGTGCAACCAATGGAAATCCTTAGAAACACAAGCCAAAGCTACCAAAATCGGCTTATGGGCCAACCCTACGGCCCAAGAGCCCTGGTTGTGGCGCAAAACCAACAAATAAGTGCAGGTAAATAGACTGTTTTTCATAAATCAGTTTTATCCAACTTGACAGCTACCCAACTTAAATTGTACATATATAGTTGGATAAGGTAGTCATAGTAGACTACCGCTTGAATGGAGATAGAGTCCAGCCTTCTGACTGTATAGTTATCCTTAAAATGCTAACTATATTAAGGAGGGCGTATTATGCCATTTGAACAAGAAAAAGACGCTATACTTCAACCCCACTCGTGGGAAACTATCCTCGCGCTCGAATCCCGGCGCCCGCTCGAAGAACTTACTTCCACTGTGGCCCCTACCGCGTTGCACGCAATCGCGCGGGCCTTTCTCATCCATACCTATCACAATCCAACGTTATACAGCACCAAACACCTAGCAGACTGTGTTTCTACGTATGACCACCGCGCAGAGCGTTGGCAAAACCGCCTAGCGGAGCTACGCGCAGAACAAGAAGAAGCACTGGACGATATGGAATATCAGCAGCTTACTTCTGCCGCCCAAGCCAACTATCAGTTTTCTATGTTAAACTTTTTGCACGAAAAAATTGTTTATTATACAAATCTTTTGTCTTTCGCCCAAAAATCAGCCGATGAAACTTCCTACTTGCTGGGTCTTGTCCCCGTTAATCTCTCCGCGCTGGCGGCTCATCAAGCCCTGTCTACTCTCTTGCGCAAACACGGCGTTGTCTACACTCCCGTTTCCATAGTGGAAACTATTGCCAAATGTGCCCGGTTTTACGAGTTGCTTTTTAAGGTTATTTTGTATGATGCGGCTATTGGCAATGTACTGTTGGAAAATTTTTCTGAATATGCCTCCGCGTCGGATGCGCAACTGCACTTTTTTCAAAAACTCCGTGCAATAGATTGTCCTCCCTTGCCGGACGGCTCTCCAAGGGAAAACACTTACGCTTCCTTCTCTAAAGAGATGTGTCATATCAATGTCCTCTTTGCGGCGTTAAAGGATATTCATTTTACCCAGCAAGAATTGGAAGAGTTGGACGCCTGGACCGCCCTGCAGGAAGATTTTTTTGAAGTAGTCCCGTTTCCGTTCCCACAACCAAAGTACGTGCTAGAGGCCACTCCCGTTGAGCCGTTACCGGCCCCGGAACCGCTAGCTTTACCGGAACCCAAACCCCTTACGTTAAACCCGCAAAAAAAGCTTAAACTGCCTAAAATTCACAAACGGACTACATTGCCCAACGTGTGCAAGTTCTTTTACGGCCTGTCGCAAGATGAATCTTTTGCCACCGTTCCTACCACCAGCCAGGGTGTTAAGGCGCTAATGGATAAACTTCTCACGCCACCCTTTACGCAATTATATAGTAGTTTAAACAAAGAGGCCGATATAGCACTATCTGTCCAATACAAAATGGCCACTGGGCTGTTGGGTGATTTTTTCACCAAATTTCAAGAAAAAGAGTGCGAAGCCCAAACACAGCAAGGGTTGGATGAAATAGCCGCTTTTGGGCGTACTACCGTTGCGCAAGAGGACCCTGCCCGGGACGTGCGCGAAGCCCCGCAAGACGCCGTAGCCTACTTAACCGAAGCTGAGGTTGCCGAAGAAGATTTACCCTCTCAAGATGAAATCCTGGCGCAAATTAATAAGATACACGACAAATACCCGGACGGTGTTCCGCCTTTAGTATATGACCGGCAAATCGTACCGTTGAATGAAAAGCTAAAACGCCGCCAAGTGTTGGACCGGGAGCTTGCCTCTAAAAGGTAATTGTTGCCTTCCCCCTGGAGGGGGAAGGTGACTGTAAGGCGGATGAGGGGGTAAAATCAGTCGTCATTCCCGAGAGTTACACCTAACTGTCATTCCAAACCGCGGCCATTACCGCTAGGCCGCGCCCCGTAAAGTTGTAATACGGGGTCCTATCAAACAGATTCAGGATCTCGTCGTCATTAAATTGTCATCCTGAACTGCGGCCATTACCGCTAGGCCGCGCCCTGAAAGGTTGCTATTCAGGGTCCCATCAAACAGATTCAGGATCTCATCCTTACCTGTTGTTTAAGGTGTCATTCCCGAAGGTTACACCTAACTGTCATCCTGAACTTGATTCAGGATCTCGTTGTTGTTCTTCTCTGTAATAACTGTCATTTCCGAGTGTCCCTGTCGGGAATCTACAACGCATCTTGTTGTTACATCAAAGGTGTCATTCCCCAGTGTTCCTGTGGGGAATCTCCCACATCTATTTTCGTAAGTAACCCCATGGGCTTTTCGTTAAATGGGCACAACCGACACTAAGCAGTAGCCGTTGTTTTGGGCGGCCAATAGCATTAAGCTTCTAATCCCTTTTTGCTACAATATAAAAATGGACCTATCTTGGGAGGAAAAAATTTAATGAAAAAATTATTTTTGGGATGTGCACTTTTTTTGTGGACAACGCTAACGGCTCCTGCCTATGAAGTAATTAACCAAACGGGGGAAAATTTTGATTACCAGTTTAACATCTACGGCGCAGGGGAAAATGTAGGGATTGTAATGGAAGGCAAGCCCGTTATTGGTGCGTTTGATATTTTAAGTAATTACCGCTTACCGCTTTTTAAGGCGGGGACAAGTTGGTCCAATATAGTTAACACTGCTATTTCTCCCAAACCGGCGGTTACTTATACTATTGTGGCCGAAGATGAGTACAACGCCGCGGCGGAGAGTGAGTACACCACAGTGAACGACGGCGATACTCCACTTCCCTACAAAGTAACCTATGTCAATGCCAAAATTAACGGTCTTACTCCCACCAGCGACCCGGATGAGTCTGACCTTCCTACCGACGGGATCATTTTCTTGGGTTTGGGGGTAGACCCTGACCATCCGGGCTGGGCACCTTTTAGCGGTTACCACGCGCTTAACCATAGTGACCTTTCCGATTTAAATTCCGTCTTGCTCCACGAGTATATGCACTCGCTCGGGGTAACGTCGGCCGCTGCGCAATATCACGAAGAAGAGGGCGATAACACCGTTTATTTTTCCGCAGGGGCTGAGGATCCTCTTTCAGTTTACGATAAAGACTTGCGCTTGTATCAAGGCAGTATGTTAAATCCGTTTGACGCAGAGTGGGAAGTAATCCCAGAAGAAGGTATGGCTGTAGGAGAAAACGAAGATTTTGATATGTTCACTTACTCTCCGTACTTGGTGGGGGAAAATACAATCAAGGTACTGGGCAATAATGACGATTACGACGCTGCCCGCTACGCCATTGAAAATAATGACAACGGAGAGTATTCCCCCGACTATCCAAAACCCGGCGGACTGATAAACTATTCCTCATACTATGCGGGAAGAGGGTTAGCGTATCCGTATGTGTACGGTATGCCCATCCACCCGGCCGATCAAAATGAATCCGGCGGATATGACATAGACCTTTCCCACTTGGAGTTGCACAACAGTTTTATGTCGCATCAAGACTACCGCAACTGGTTAATCCCTATGGAAGCGGAGCTGGCTGTGCTTAAAGATAGCGGATATGATATAGAACTTCGCAAATATTTCGGTAAGTCTTATTATCTAAACGGAGTAACGGATACCTTTACGGGGTACTCGCAGTGGGATGGCAGCAGTTATACAGGGGCTCCTTCCGATACGGTGCAAGCGGTGGGTCTTCATGTCTACGGTAACAACAATACCATTACACAAGCCGGTAATGTGGCAATTGGCGAAATTGGAACCGAAGCCGCCGGCGAAGGTTCTTTCGGCGTTCGTATAGACGGCAAAGGCAATAACTATACGTTAAGTAGCGGCTCCTCTATTACAACCAATGGTAAAGAAAATATCGGATTGGGGGTTACCTGGGGGCAAAATCACCAATTGACCGTTGAGTCGGGTTCTTCCGTTACCGCGCAGCGGGAAGACGGCCTGGCCGTCAGTTTTGACTTTGGACGCAACCTCTTTGGTGCGTATGATACCGAAAAAGGTTCGTATATTCTTTATGACTCCTCTAAAGAGGAAAATATAGCCCCCGATATGGACACCCGGGCACCCTTAGTGGACCAGTTTAATGTAGCGGGCACGCTGACGGGTGGCAAAGCAGCTATCTTTATTTCCGACAATGCCCACGTGAACACGATTAACTTGCTAAACGGTTCTTTAATCAACGGGAATATCATTTCCCAGTGGAATTCTGTTAAAAGCGGTAAGCAAGCTACAGTCAAAAGATACAACGGTGAATATTGGGAGGATGTGGATCCCTCAGACCCCAGCCAAATTTATTTCACGCAGTTAAATGCAACGGGTAACGTAACCGTTAACGGTAAAATTGACGGCGGTAACGATGAATATAATACCTTAAAGTTGAGTAACACCGGCCATCTAAACGTCAACGGGGAAGTAATCAATGTAGACTCGTTGGAAAATACCGGTACTTTAACTTTGGCACAAGCTACGGCTCTTAATACCCAGACTGGGGAAATTGAGGGCGACGGTACCATTGAAGTAACGCGTGAGTTGAATTTGAGTGAAGATGTAACCAGCATTGAAAACACCCTTGATTTGGGTTCGGGTGCATTATTTTCCACGCTAAACGATAAAGCCCAAGGTCCCATAGAAATTGCCGCTTTGCGCTCCAACGGCGGGAAACTGGCTTTTGATCTGGGCGATAGTTTTGATTTTCAAAACGATGATACCGATGACGCTTCTATTTTTCAGATTAAAGTATCAGAAGATGAAGTTGACTTGTTAGAAGAAGATTCTTATACGTTGTTTAACTCGGAAGTGTTGGATTTAGGTACTTCCTCAGCTCATGTTTATTATGACGGCAACCGCTACACGTTCACGCAGGATGCGACCAATCCGCAACAACTTTCTATTGTTTCGAGTGCCGGCGGTGAATTGGCAGATGCGGTGGCAGACTCTACCGCCGCGAACTACATTGTAACGTACGGCACGAGCGAGCTTACCCAAGATGCCGGAACCGTGCAAGGCGACAGCTTTGAAATCAGCGGGGCAAACATTGATGTAAATGGACATAGCGGCTTAGTGATTGACGGCGCAAATAATCCCTCGGGCACTACCTTGCTCACAGGAATTAGCGGTGCATCTGACAGCAACTTAACTGTTCAAAACGGCGGCGAGTTGGAAATATCGGCCCAACAAAAAAGTATCACGTTAGGTCAATCCGGTGAAACCGCGCTTGCGCTATCCAATGCTGAAGTTACGTTGGATAGCGAAAACAAGTTAATTACAGTAGAAGGAGCCGTGCAAGGAACCAATAAAGCTACCGATATTGTGAACGTATCGGGCGCACTGGTGGTGTTTAACAACGTTAGTAATGCAACGCTTCGTTCGGACGCTAAAAAAGTATATCTAAGCGACCAGGTATCTAACACGTCCTTGGAACTCAATGACAGCGTCTTGTTAGTTGTAAAAGACGATTATTTGGCAGCTGCGGGCAACAATCAAGTGGTGGTAAGTAATGGCGGTGCTATCAACGTAGGCAACGACAAAGCCACCGATATTACGCTGGATAAAATGACTTTGCAAAGCGATTTAATTACCGGCGTGGATGTAGACTTCCAAACCATGTCGGCCGACCGCTTTGTCTTTCAAGACCCGGCTGATTTAGATACCCAGTCCCACTTGCTCAACATTTCTTATTTAAACGTATTAAATTCCCAAGTGGCGTTGGAAAATGAATTCTACGAGATCCCCTTTGTAAGTGCGGATTACAATAACCAAAACTTTTTAGGCGGTGTAAAGGTAGATATGGACTCTTACACCTTGCAAGGCCCTATTTTCCGCTACGGAGTATCGTTTGAGCAAAACGACCGCTACGCCGGCTTACGTTTAGCGCGTGGGTCCAGTGCGGACTACAAAAGTTACAACCCCGCTGTTTTACCCGGTCCGGTGGCCGCACAGGTGGCATACTTAGGGCAGCGTGCGATGTATGAACAAGCTTTTGGCCGGATGGATATGCGCTTGCAGGAAGATCGCAAAGACCCGGTAGCGGGCAAGTTACTGGCCGCAACCGAAAATTTCCACGGCACTTTAGTAGATAAAAAACGTGTCAATGTATGGGCCAATCCGTACACTTCGTTTGGCAAGGTGCCGCTTAAAAACGGGCCCGAAGTAAAAAGTACGTTTTACGGAACTGCCGCCGGGATGGATTTGCCGTTTGCAGATATCGGGTACGATTGGAGCGGCATGGGTGGCTTTTACGTAGCTTATAATGGTTCCCACCAACGTTTTGAGGATCTTTCTACCGAACAAAACGGGGGCGGGTTTGGCGTGTCCGGCATGGCGTATAAAGAGAATTTCTTTGCCGGGCTTTTGGCCGGTGGTAGTATGAGTGATGTACGTTTCAAAGACGGGTATGGCCGTAAAAATTCAAACGTATGGACGGCTGGCCTAGCGGCTAAAACAGGATATATGTGGGAGCTTGGCTCACGCGGACAATGGCTCTTGCAACCGGAACTGTTAGCCGCTTACACCCGGTTAGATATGTCCGATTATACCAACGGGGCCGGGGTAAAAATACATGCTGACCCGCTGCAAGTATTTACTTTGCAACCGCAACTGCGTTTGATGGGGGATTTCCAAAAATGGGGCCAACCCTATGTGCAAATAGCTTGGGTGGGCAATTTGGGAGACAAAACCAAATTTAAAGCCAACAACGTAGAGTTGCCGCAATTTTCCGTAAAACCCTTTATGAAATACGACTTAGGTATCCGCAAAATGTGGAGCCGGTGGGGTGGCTACTTAGAAACGTCTCTCACCAGCGGCGGAGTACGTAGTATAGGCGTACAAGCGGGTGTTTCCTACGCACTCTAAGTTAAAATTTCGCTCACAAAAAGGCACCTCTTTTGAGGTGCCTTTTCAAATGGTGGACTTATGACCGGGTTGCAACAAATGCTCGCACAGGCCGGGCAAGCCGGGGTTGTATATGATATTTGTGTAAAAACAATCGGGCCGCTACAGCTAAAGGGCATCTCTTTGGGGCTCTTATTTGTGATGTTTGGTGGCATTGTCTGCCCGATTACGTCGGGCGATACGGCGTTTCGTGCTTCGCGCCTGGTACTGGCCGATTGGTTCAATATTGACCAAAAACCCTTCTTAAAACGTTTACGTTTAAGTTTGCCGCTACTCTTGGCAGGGGTCATCATCAGTCAACTTCCCTACGACGTCATCTGGCGATATTTCAGCTGGGCCAATCAAACTCTGGCCATGATTGTACTGTGGGCCGCCACGGCTTATTTGTATGGAAAAAAGCAACACTATATGCTTGCCTTGGTACCTGCTATTTTTATGACCGCGGTAAGCAGTACGTATTTTTTAATCGCCCCTGAGTGTTTGCATTTAAGCAAAGCGCTTGCCTATCCGCTGGACCTTGTATTTACGGGGAGCATTTCCGTTTATTTTATCGCAAAAATAAGAACCCAATCAAGGAAATAAAAGATTATATGAATATTTTATTTGTAAATGCGTGCTCCAGACAAAACTCCCGCACCAAACGACTGGCCGATTACCTGCTACGCCAATTACACGGCACCGTGCGCGAGCGAAACCTTGCCACAACTTCGCTTTTGCCGCTTAGCGAAGAGACGATTGCCCAAAGAGAAAATCTTGTTCGCCAGGGTGATTTTAGCCATCCGTTATTAGCCCTAGCTGCCGAGTTTGCCTCCGCCGAGTGCATCGTGATTGCTGCCCCTTTTTGGGATTTATCGTTCCCAGCGTTATTAAAACTTTACATAGAGCATATTAACATTGTTGGAGTCACCTTTGCCTACCATACAGACGGCAAACCGTACGGCCTGTGCAAAGCCAAAAAACTCTATTATATAACTACTGCCGGAGGGCCCATTCTAAATGAGGCCTACGGTTATGGGTATATACAGGCACTTGCTAAGAACTTTTACGGTATCCCGGACACCTGCTGTGTAAAAGCAGAAAACTTAGATGTGAACGGCGCCAATGTGGAAGATATTTTACGTCACACCGAGCAAGAGATAGATTCTTCCCTTTTTTAGACGTATATTATTTTAAAGCGAAATCCACAGTTTGCTATAATACTTGTAATGAAAGGACTTTTCCTCTCCCTTGATTTGCTGGGCGGCCTAGGAGTATTCCTGTTAGGCATCAAAATGATGAGCGACGGGTTGCAGAAAGCCACCGGAGACCGTTTGCGACGGATTATTGCCCGTGCTACTACCAACCGTTTTACGGCCACTCTGTCCGGTATTTTAGCCACTTCTATTATTCAATCGTCTTCCGCCACTACCGTTATGGTAGTAGGGTTTGCCAGTGCGGGCCTGCTCAGTTTATCCCAATCGTTAGGTGTTATTTTCGGGGCCAACATTGGTACTACTACGACGGCATGGTTGATTAGTATCCTTGGCTTTAAAGTAAAAATTTCTGCCTTTGCCATGCCTATGATTGGCATTGGGTTCTTTTCGCAATTTATTAAAAAATGGCCGTTAGCACGCCGTATCGGAGAGGCCATGGTGGGGTTTGGGTTGCTGTTTTTGGGGTTATCGCTTATCCAAGGGGTGTTGCCCGATATGCAAAACTCATCCGCTGTGGTGGAGTGGATTGTTAAATTCCGCCCCGATACACTCCTTTCTTTGTTAGGTGTAATCGTCGTAGTAACCGTGCTTACAGTATTACTTCAATCTTCCAGTGCGGTTATGGCAGTTACACTTACCTGTGCCGCCAAGGGGCTTATTGACTATCCTACCGCTTGTGCCCTTGTATTGGGCGAAAACATTGGTACTACCATTACTGCCAACATTGCCGCCATCGGGGCCCCGCGGATTGCCAAGCGGGCCGCTTTGGGGCATATGCTTTTTAACGTCTTGGGTGTAGTGTGGGCTGTGGCATTTTTCCATCCTTTTTTGGGGCTGATTGATTGTTTTGTGCCCGGCGCAACTACAGGTAATAGTCCCGAAGTCCTTTTGACTAGCATTCCCTACCATTTAGCCGCTTTTCACACTACATTTAACATCATAAACACCAGTGTGATGCTTGTGTTTATCAAACCATTTGAAAAACTGATTTTATTCCTCTTACCTGTCCAACGTAGCGAACAAAACCAAACCGAGCTACGCTACTTGAAGGTAGGTATTACAACCACGCCGGAACTGTTTATGGGGGCGGCACGTAAAGAAATAGATATTATGGCAGGGATGGCTAATTCTATCCTGTCCAAGTTATTGCATGCGCTGAAAGCCGATTCCAATAATGTGTTTGATCGTCTGATACAAGACATCTATGCACAAGAAAAGGCCAGCGATACATTAGAATACAAAATCACAGAGTTTTTAAAGAATTTGACCCACGAGCAACTTTCCCGCGACATGGTAAACGAAATTATGCGCCTTTTGGACCAAACAACTTATTTGGAAAAAATAGCCGATCACGGGGAACGTATTGCCAAACTGTTAACCAAAGCCCATGACATGAAAGCGTTTAATACGCAAGATTACAAGCGATTGGAAACCATTGGACAACAGGTGCGTAAAATTATCAAACACATGCGTTCCACTATTTTGCCCGCCGCACAGTTGGATAAAGCAAAAGTTTTAGCATACGCCCGTGAGCAGGAAGACGTGCTAAATGATATGCGGCATGAACTGCGCGAAGAGAAAACTTCCAACGACTTTACAAAAAATCAAATCTCGCCTGCGGGGCTGACACTTTACGTAGACATTTTGACCAGTTTTGAGAAAATGGGCGATTATGCCTTAAACGTAGTAGAAGTTAATACGGACCAACCCAAACACTAACGGGGATTCTGCAAGATATGAAAAAATTGTGTCTGCATTTATTGCTCTTAATCTGCTTATTGGCTAGCGCAAACTTAGTCTATTCACGGGATGTACGGGTCATCCCGTATCCCGAGGGTACAAAGATAGACGAAGCTGTCCTTGCCCCACAGGAAATAAATCACAAGCGTTCTGCTTACTTTAAAATGCCGGATGTTTTTAAAGCCGTTTCCAACAAACACTTAACCATTTTAACCCATTATCCCACCTACCAGCAAACCACAGAATATTCTTGCGGTCCGGCGGCCGCTTTAACGGTGCTTTGGTACTACGGCTACAAAGACAATACGGAAGTTTCTCTTGTAAAAAAAATGGGTACAAGCTCCCAAACCGGCACCCATGTGAAACAAACGGCGGACTACTTCCGCAGTATCGGGTGGATTGTGCAAACCAATCTCCCCGGCAAAAAAACTTTTGACACCTATGAAAAGTTTGTTTCTTTTGTGCTCCAAGAATTAAAATCCAATCATCCCATTTTGGTAGCCAATGTTGACTGGGGCGGTCATTGGCGCGTTATCATCGGGTATGATACGATGGGAACAGATTCCACCTTAGATGATGTACTGATTTTTGCCGACCCTGCGGACACCGGCGACCATAACCAAGATGGATATGGTGTGGAAAATGGGCCTAAATTTTATTGGTCTTGGTTTATGTATCAACTATTCCCCGAAAGTGAACGCGAACAGCCGTTTGTGTTAACGTATCCCGCGCAAAGCCCCATGCCGGAAAAACACTAACCCGTTTGCTCTTGGAAGATAGAGAAATAGTAGCGGATATCTCTCAGCACTAATGTGTTGGGCAACCGATAAATCACTCCATTCTTGGTGGATAACATTTGTAAGCATGGCAAAATCGTCCGATTTGGTTACCCCATGCG
>JAGCXL010000021.1 GCA_017961295.1 Elusimicrobiaceae bacterium | reverse complement strand
CAAAAACCCCCCATGCCCAATTTATTTTTATAGCCCCCTGGTATTCAACGGACGGAGATCCGTTTTCCCCCCTTCCGTTTGCTCAAAAAACAGCTCTTAACGAAACCTACAGCCAAGCATTGCAGGAGTATTGCCAAGCTAACGGGTTGGGCTATATCAACCCCAATCCTTATATCCGCCAAATCCTACAGACTCAACCGCAACAAATATATTTGTTGGACCATATCCACCCAAACGCCGGTGAAGGAATTGCGCTTTACACCCGCGCGGTTCTACTGCAGGCTTGAAAGTATTAAATGTCTGCATATTTGAATTGATATAATGTGAGTATGAAAAATTTTTTACTGCGGTTTGACCCTTACAAACAAAGTTGTTTCTTTTTTAAAACTTCCCGGTGGACGTGGTGGATTATGCTGGCCGTGTCGGCCTGGCTAGCTTGGCAATGCAGAACAGATGTTGCCGATGCCTTAATTCGCGGGGAAAGCCCTTTGTCCTATACCTTATTTCGCAACGTTCTGATAAATATTCCCAACTATTTATTTCACGAACAATTCGGCCATATTTTTTTGGGCGGGATCTTATTTTCTCTATTTCATTACAATGCCGCAGGCAGTTGGTTTATGTCCTTTATGGGAAACGGCGGAGAAACATTAGTACCCTTGTGTCTTCTTGTTATCGTACTACGTTTAGAAGGCGGGCGTTGGTTTGTGCCGCCCATCTTATATTGGTTAGCCAGTACGTTTTATGATGCGGGCGGATATGTACAAGATGCACGCGCTTGTTCGTTGCCACTTACCTCGGCAGATATGGTGACCAACTATAAACCGGGAGAAATCTGCGGCGACTGGCACTATATTTTGGAACCGCTAGGGCTGCTAAATTACGACCAATGGTTTGCTTATGCTTTTTTATTTATAGGATGCTTTCTTTTCTTGTTGGCTCTTTACAGCATGTGGTATTATTGGACACATACCGAACAATATATGTACCACCTTCCTACCCCACCCCCTGCACAAGACGATTGGACCCCGCCTAACATATATACCCCCTAGGGGGAGAGGGCCTAGGGGGTAAACAGGAGTAGCACTTGTAGGGAGTGATATCCGTTTATTTAGCGCGGCCCGCGTGAGCTGGGACCGTGCGAACTTGATTGGGGGCCGCGGGACCCTTGCGGTCTACCGGAGAAGCCGGACGGCCTTTGTCCCCCCCGGGCTTGGGGTCTTTGCGCTCCATGCCCCGCTTTAAGGAAGGGGCCGGATCCGCGTGACGTACGGGGACCTTTGACACCTGGGGCCCGATGTTGGCCCGGGGCGCGATGGTGGCCCGGGGCGGCGTAGTGTGCTTGTGGACGGTAGGGACCGGGTCGAAGTCTCCCCCTAGGGGGTGGAGCCGGAATATAACGCGGCCCGTAAGCCACCAACGGATAACTTTCCACCACTACCGTTGTGCTTTCTACGGGCAATAAGGCCTCGGTATAAATGTCGCCCGTGGGGGTTAAGGTGGCGGCACATCCGCCCAGTAACCCGGTGGTCATCAGTAAAAGTAGCAGTTTGCGTTTGGTCATAGTAATCACCTCCATAAAATTCAAACACTTGTTTGAATTTTTTTATTGCATTTTTTTATTTTCCCAATACAAAATTGTTTGGATAAGCCTCCTTATTTTTGCAGGCAAGTACCGGTTGTGATACCAAATAACTTATTTATATAATGTATATATGAGCATAAATTGGCAAAATGTACTTACAAAAACGAAAGATTTTCTTCACCTTTCCCTCAAAAAGTACTTTATCTTTTTGTTGCACTTGACCCCGCACCAAAATATCGCGCAAACGGTGCTTTCGTACACTGTGCTGGGGTGGATTTTGCTCTCTTTGCCGTTTATGACTAACGGCGGGGTCGGGTTTTTGGACAATTTGTTTACCTCTGCCGCGGCGGTATCTACGGCCGGATTGCAAACCGTTAACTTTGCCGACTCATACACGCTACTGGGCAAATTTGTAGTGCTTGTTTTAATTCAAATCGGCGGCGTGGGATACATGACGTTCTCCTCTTTTTTCTTTTTAGCCATTGCCAAAAAGCACCGTTTACGCAAGAGCCAGGAAGAAGCCTTGAGCGCCGACGTAAAATTACCGGAAACGTTAAAACTATCCGATTTTTTGTGGTCTGCCTTAGTCTTTACCACCGTTGCGGAAAGTATTGGCGCGGTGTTTTTGTTTAACTATTTCCGACACCACGATTTTACGATTCTAAACGCGGCGTGGTATAGCATTTTCCACAGTGTAAGCGCGTTTTGTACCGCCGGATATACGCTATGGAGTAATAATTTTATGGACTTTACCGACAGCAAAACTATCAACATTGTTATTTCTTGCTTGTCTTTGGCGGGGGCCATCGGGTTTATCGTAGCGGCTGACCTGTTTAACTTTATCCGCCGCAAGACCAAAGAAATTTCTTTTACTACCAAAATTATTACATTGACCACGCTAGTCATACTGGCCTTTGGTACGTTTACGTTATTTGTAACCACGCCGCATTTAAGCTTGGCTGAAGCCTTTTTCCAAACCATGGGTGCATCCACCACGTCGGGCTTTAATACAGCCGATATTAGTCAATTATCTTCGTGCTCGGTACTGATTTTGATTTTGATTATGTCTATAGGCGGTTCCCCCTCCGGGACTGCCGGCGGTCTTAAAACAACCACCTTTGCTAGCGTAGTGGCCATTGTGCGCAGCCACTTGCACTTAAACCCGCGCGTGGAATTTTTGGGGCATACTTTCCCCGTACAGCGGTTGTACGCGGCTACTTCCTCGGTACTGTTATACGGATTTTTTCTATTTTGCAGCGTGTTTTTACTGACCTGGACGGAGAATTTACCTTTTCTAAACTTATTATTTGAAGCCACCGCCGCATTGAGTACGGCCGGGTTTTCCATGGAAATTACCACCCAACTTTCTACGCTGGGCAAACTGATTATTATTGCCACCATGCTCATTGGACGCATTGGCGTAGTAACCTTTAGTTTGGCACTGATGTCCACCGATGCCGACGAAGTAAAACCTAAACCCGCCGCCGAACGTGCCGATGTGGCCGTATAACTTATGAAATTTTACGTGATTAGCTTAGGCTGCCCCAAAAATTTAACCAACAGCGAGGAATTTTCCGCCCGGTTAATTGCCAAGGGGCACAAAATGGTTTTTGCGCCCGAACAGGCCGATGAAATTATTGTAAACACATGCGGGTTTATCGCTTCGGCCGTTAAAGAAGCCAAAGCAGAAATCCGCCAGGCGTTGGAACTCAAGAAAAAAGGGCTTGTTAAAAAAGTAGCCGTAACCGGGTGCTTGGTAGAGCGTTTTAAAGAACAACTAGCCAGCGATTTCCCCGAAGTGGATACGGTGTTTTCCATTGCCGCGCAAGAAACCGCAGAAACCACGCTTAAACAAAAGGGACTTGTGTTGGATCCGTTGCCGTCTTCTTTGTATTTACCGGATTATAAAATGAGTTTAACGGCCCCGCATACGGCCTATTTGAAAATAGCCGATGGGTGCAACAACCGCTGTGCCTATTGCACCATTCCGTTTATCCGCGGCAAGTATCGCTCTAAACCGATGCAAGATGTACTGCGAGAAGCCAAACTGATGATTGGAAACGGCGTCAAAGAAATTTCACTTATTGCGCAAGATACCACTTCGTACGGAATGGACCTTTACGGGAAACCTCATTTACTGGAACTCTTGGAAAAACTACTTAGTTTAAAAGGGTTGGGGCGCCTACGCATTATGTACGGCTATCCGCACCGCGTGACTAAGGAAATTGCGCGTTTGATGGCAAGCACAGACAAGATTTTCCACTATATTGATATTCCACTGCAGCATATTGCCGACCCGGTTTTAAAGCGCATGAACCGCCATTGTGACGGGGCGCAAATCCGCCGCACATTGGATATGCTAAAAACGCAAGTGCCGGATATTTCACTACGCACCAACTTTATTGTGGGGTTCCCCGGTGAAACGAAAAAGGATTTTAACGAACTTAAAAAATTTGTGCGCCAGTATGAATTTGATAATATGGGCGTGTTTGAGTATTTTAGGGAAAAAGGCACCGCGGCATATGACATGAAACAAATCCCTGCCGCCATAAAACATGAACGCGCCGCCGAACTGGAGTACGAGCAAAGCCGCGTGATTGATAAGATAAACAAACGCCTCATCGGTACCACCTTAGAAGCAATTGCTGACGGGCCTGATTTTGGCCGCACCTATAAAGATGCACCGGATATTGACGGACAAGTCACGTTTACCAAACCGGTTGTCCCCGGTAGCATTTTTAAAGCCCGCGTAGTAGATGCGCAGGGTTATGAGCGCGTGCTGGAACCGCTTAAAAAGTAACTTTACTACACACAAAAAAAGCCCCCGTTTGAAACGGGGGCTTTTTACTTCAACCTAAATTATTTCTTTTTGGCTACTTTCTTCGCCGGTTTTTTGGCTACTTTTTTAGCAGCTTTTTTGGCCGGTTTTTTGGCAGCAGCTTTTTTAACAGCTACTTTTTTGCAGGCTTTTTTAGCGCAGGCTTTTTTGGCACAGGCTTTTTTAGCCGGTTTTTTTGCTACTTTTTTGGCGGCCTTTTTAGCGGCCACTTTTTTCACGGTTTTTTTAACAGCCATTTTAATTCTCCTAAGACAATTAGTTTTAACCTCATAAAAATAATAGCACAAAAATTTTAAAAATGCAATAGTTTTGCCGTCGGAATCAAAAATTTTTTAAAAAATCAAGCTCTGTTTTTAGCAGATTATATCAGCATTTTTTCAATTTTTATCGTCGATAAAATTATTTTTTACTAATTATTTTTTGTGCTTGACACGTACGTAAAAAAATTTTTGAAAATTTTAAAATTTTGCTTGACATTTTTTTATTTTTTCCAAAATTTTAAAAATGTTTCCGCTGTTTTTACTTTAGAAATTTGCGCCGGTTTTAGTTGCGTCGCATCAGAAAAAGCATGCGCAAAATTTTCCAGTGCGGTGGGTTTTCCGCTTTTTAATTCCACTTCAATTTCTTTAAATTTTACCTGGCGGCCTGCCACATAAATAGTTACGTCATCTAATGCCATTTCCAGTTGTGCTCCGTCGTAAGAGAACATGCACAGCTGGCGCTTATTGACAAGCGCAAATTGCGCGCATAGCCCGGTAGTGTTAATCCCTTTCCACTTTTTTTGCTGCGCTAGTAAGCGCAGTGCTTGCCTTACATTTTTGACACCCGGCAAAGGTCGCGTTTCCTCGCGCCGAACGGCTTTACCATTTTTAATTTCACTGCGCGATTTAAAAGTGGCTTCCCACTTACCAGCGGTGTTGCGCACGCGCAAAGCTATTTTTTGAGAAGATAAATCCCGGTTGGCATGATCTAAATAAACATCTTTTATGCGCAGGGTTTGAAAAATAACTTTACTGTTTAGCTGTGCCACAAATTGCCGGGCACGGGCAAAAGCACGCGGCGTATTAGCATCCCATTTGCATTCTATTTCCAAGTGTTTCATAACTAAAGTATAATATTTTTAGGAGATAATTTTATGAAAAAATTAAAACAACCCACTTCTTTGATGTGTTTTGCTTGCGGTAAGAAAAATCCCTTTGGGCTTAAGTTAGAATGGCTCAATGATTATGATAACAAACAAGTAGAAGCTTGCTTTGAACTGGACGATAATTACTGCTCTTACCCCGGTACGGTACATGGCGGGATTATTGCCACGATTTTAGATGAAACTTCCGGCCGGGCCATTTTGCTGGGGAACGATTTTAACCGTTTAATGGTAACCTTAAAAATGGAAGTAGTATATAAGAAAAACACCCCCACCCACACGCCTTTGCGTGCCGTAGGCCGCGTACTGCGAGACGGCGGTTCGCGCGCGCAAGTAGAAGGCGAAATTCTACTACCCGACGGAACCGTTACGGCCAAATGCACCAGTATTTTATTTAAAATCCCCGAAGCCGTAAAAGCCAAATGGGGCCCCGAGGCCGATGAGTGGAACCGCACTTCCCCCACCGCGCAAGACGTAGCTGCTTGCGGATGCGGCTGCGAAACATGCACGGATAAAAAGGAAGAAACGGTAAAATAAAGTTGAGGGTATAACTCAATTTTGTTATAATATAGAGGTAGCAAAGATTTACGGATCGGTAGCTTAGTTGGTAGAGCGTCCGCCTTACACGCGGAAGGTCACAGGTTCAAGTCCTGTCCGGTCCAAATTGATTTTCCCCGCCCTAGAGACGGGGATTTTTTTGTATTTAAGTTTATCTTTTACCGACGAGAAAAGTTCTGATTTCTTATCCTTCCCCGTCATAGAGTGCTTTATCCCTTGCAAAAAATACGGATAATTCGGCCCTAGTTCTCTAACGGCAAAAACCGCAAGATCCACTATTTGAGGGTGCCCATGAAATTCTGACTAAAATAAAGTATAACTTTACATTAGCCATATCTCGATATAAACGTAACATTTTTTCCGCTTCATATTTGCTTTTCAACTTTCTCGGTCCCTAAGTATCGGCAAATAATATCAAGTTATTTACAAAATAAATACTTATACTTTGCCGATAAGGGCAAAGAACGCATAGTTATACCGTCTAAGAAACAATGTATTATTCCTGTAGGAGGTCAGGGGTTCGAGTCCTTTCCGGCTTGCCAAAGTGGGTTATGAACGCATCCAAGAAACTGCAGATCCTTCCAAAGCATTAGACCGCGCGCGTTCCCATTGGAAAGCCCAAGGGCGCAGCCAAAAGTGGATACAACAGCGTATGATGGGGCAAGAAACCCGTAATAAACTGACTGATTACTGGCAAGCGCATGGGGTAACCAAATCGGACGATTTTGCCATGCTTACAAATGTTATCCACCAAGAATGGAGTGATTTATCGGTTGCCCAACACATTAGTGCTGAGAGATATCCGCTACTATTTCTCTATCTTCCAAGAGCAAACGGGT
>JAGCXL010000020.1 GCA_017961295.1 Elusimicrobiaceae bacterium | reverse complement strand
CAATTAATTCCTTTATGTGAATAGGCATAATACACCTGCCTATTTTTTCGTTATCTTTTTAGCGGCCTCGCCAATGTCATCTATAATCTCTACAGGGTCAATTTCCTGTATCTTGGTTATAGGGTCTTGCCCGATAGTAGAGCGCACAAACTTACAACTCTCCACGTGGCCACTAATGGCTTTGCGGACGATAGCAGACATCATGGCTTCCAAAGTGCTGACTTTTTCACCAGTAGATTTGTTGACCACCTCTTTTTCCAAAAGGTAATCGAGCATCTCTTTCATAGTTTTTTTCTCGCGCTTTGATTTGCCACTAGCAATGCCGCCTTTACGTGCGATTTTTGCCTGTTTATTGCCTGTTTGGAAGCGCGTATTAGCACCGATTTGCCGCATTTCGTCCGCTTTTCTTGCCATAGTTATTTAATCCTTGAAAACAACCCGTTCCGACACAACTCCGCATAGATAGGAGTGTCCAGTTTGAAGAATTTGATTAGTTCTTTCGGGCTCTTTTCTTCCGTGTATTGTTTGAACAGTTGCCCATCAGCTCCATGCAGACAAATATCAATGCCACGTTTGCCAATGGAACATGCAATTTCGCAATACACAGGTTCATCCAATTCGTTATCTTTCAAGAACTTTAAGGCGAGGTATCTCGCATAAAGGTTTAAGGTCAAGTCCGCTTTAGTACCATCTTTCGTCCAAGGAGAGCCACCACCAATGCGACAGGAACCGCCATAGAAATCCACAGCGAGTTTACGTCCGGTAGTGCCACAATCTGCCAACGGTCCATGTTTGTGGAAGATGCCCGTGCCATTAATGATTAAAGGGCATTGTGCTTCATCACAAATCTTGCGAACATCGTTGATAACCTTGCTAGAGTAGAGTTGCTTTCCAGTTAATACAGGTGCGGCAATTACTACTTTGGCAAGGCGGCCTTCTTTTTTGATAACTAAGACTTTGATGTCTTTGCCTACTACACCTTCTTTGTAAAGTTCCTCACCAATGATAGTGGAGAGATACTTTGTGCCTTCGTTGTAGTCATAATCTTTGCGCGGATAGGCACAACCGAAGAAGATGCCTTGGTCACCCCAACCGTCCAGTCCTTGGGCGATATCGGGGCTTTGTTCCGTAATGTAGGTATTTACTTTCAAGTCCGCACCGCAGATGGTGTTTTCTTTACCCCATTTGCGCTGATAGTGCTTGGTATAGCCCACTTGGTCCACCGCCATTTTGACGAAGTGTTTGATTTGCTTCGGGGTAAATTTAGCCTTGGAAGAAATTTCTCCGGCGAGGTTTACCACGTTGCCTTTAATCTGACACTCCACCGCAAAGCGCGTATTGGGGTCTTTGCGGATATATTTGTCCAGTAAGAAGGAAGAAATATAATCTGCCACCTTATCCGGATGTCCCAACGATACATATTCACTTACTTGCATAATTTAGCCTCTTGTCCAGTTAGATTTTCCCAACGAGTGAGAATTACATCACAGAATTTGGGATCGAGTTCTGACATATAACAAACCCTGTTCAACTGCTCACAGGCAATCAGAGTAGAGCCCGAGCCACCAAAGAAGTCAGCCACAAGGGCATTAACCTGCGAACTGTTCTTGATAGCCCGAGCCACTAACTCCAGAGGCTTCATCGTTGGATGAAGGTCATTTACTTGGGGCTTGTTATACTCCCAAATGTCAGATTGATCTCGGTCACCGCACCAATAGTGTTTAGCACCCTGCGGCCAGCCGTAAAGTATCGGCTCGTATTGTCGTTGGTAGTCAGAGCGACCGAGTGTAAAGGTGTTTTTGGCCCATATGATAAACGTGGACCACTTGCCACCGGACTGTACGAAAGAGTTATACAGGGTGTGAAGCTCAGATGAGCTCATGCAGATGTAGATAGCACCTTTACAAAAATTGATAATATTAGCACAGGCATCCGTTAAAAACTGCTGAAAGTTATCGCCAAGATTATCGTTCATGATAGTCCGGCCTGCAGATTTTTGCCCGTCTTTTTTGCGTAACGTGTCCTTCATGGACGCACCATAGTTCACGTTATAAGGCGGATCCGTAAAGACCATGTCGGCCTTTTTACCGTCCATTAACTTTTCTATGTCCGTAATTACGGTAGCATCCCCACAAAGGAGTCTATGCTTGCCCAGTTGCCAAATGTCCCCAGGTTTACAACGGGTTTCCACTTGTTCGGCATCCGGCACTTCTTGGTCTACAAGCTCACCTTCCGGTGCGGCTTGGGAGAGTGTATCAATCCCAAACTCCGGCAGTTGTTCAAGGGCAAAGTCCGAAGAGATGTTTTCTAAATCCCATTCCACCTGGTCAGAGGTGGAGTTGTCCATAAGAGCGAGCTTTTTGCGCTTTTCATCCTCGGTTGCGAGGTCTGTGCGCTTTACTACAACCAGTTCGCTCCCATCAGTCTCCACAATTTTGACAGGGATATTGAGTGCTTTGGCCTGTTCATACACCCCGTTCCCGGCAATAATCTCGCCGTTCTTGTCCGTAATGATAGAACGTCCGGCCCCACATTCTTTTAGGGATTTACGAATTAAGGATTTGTTTTTATCGCTATGCTTGCGATAGTTGTTACGATCAAAAGAAATTCCGTCAGACGACATTTATAACTCCCTAGCGGGGGTTACATCGTCCTTTCAAACACGTTCACACACCAATAGTATATGTCATTTTGGTAGCTATCCCCGCAAAACAGGGTCGCCGAGGTATTTTACTGCGTTCTTATAAGCCGAATGAATAGTTGGGAATCCGCTTTCTTTATCGTCGGTAAGTTTGAATTTATCCTTAAAGGCCGTCCAATGAAAACGGGTGTTCTGAATTTCATAGAAAACTTTCCAACCATCTATCAATCCATACTTTTTCTTTGCATAAAGTTGGGCATTGTATGCCTTAATTTTTTCCGGATTATCCTGCTTATATTTTTTTACTTTTGCCAGTATTTCCTCTTTATGCTCGAGATAGTATTGCTTCTTCGAAAGCAACACTTGCATCCCTTTGGCGCATTGATACATTTTCTGCTGTATCTTGTATTTAAGCCCATTACGCTTTACACATTTTTTAAGTGCCTTGCGGTATTGTTCCGGATGTTCTTCCCGCCATTTCTTGGCACGTGCTAAAATCTCTTCTCGATGCGCTAAATAATAATTTTTGTCATACATAAATCCACCTACCCCAATCTTCTATCTTTACCTGTGATGTGAAGCAGGTTTTTCTGCCCGCACAACCCCACAATCCGGCTGACAATTTTATCGCCTACGAGTTGTCCCAAGGATGCCACATCTACGTTGGAAGTGATAATTAGGCCACTCTGCCGATTTTGCCAACGGTTATCGATGATCTCAAACAGTATGCTTTGTAAATAATCCGTAATCTTCTCGCTCCCGAGATCATCCAAAAGCATGTAGCAGGAAGAAAAAAAGCGGACCTGCTCTCTTTCGTCCGGTACTTCCAACGAAGCGCGGAAACGACGGCTTATTTCTGATAGCCGAAACACATAAGCGTTAGGCACATTGCGAAGCACCGCTACTGCCGCATGCGTTTTGCCAATTCCAGCATTACCCCACAAGAAATAGTTCCCATAAGGGTAACCGGACAGGGCCTTGAGAATATCTTTATTCGTGTATTTATCCGCAGTAAAGTCCTCTAATGCCCGAAGTCCGCCCAAACGTTTGGCTAAAGCGGCCTTTTTTCGGGCTTCTTCCTCTTTGGCCCACTTTGCCTCCATGCGCTTGTAATCGGCCTCACGTGCCGCGATTTCGGCGCAACGGCAGGGGTTATATCCGCATTTAGAGCATGTATTACGCATTTTCGCTAGAAATTGTTCGCCCAATTCCTTCGTACTTTGAAAAGTCTGCATCCCGTTTGTTGTAGTCTTTTCCATAAGATCTACCTCCCATCTGTCTACGTTTCTCCCAAGTAATAACTGCGGCCTTCCAGTCGCGCATTGGCTTGGTATTGACCTTCCATCCAACGCTTTCATAGTAAGCGATAAAAGCCTCGGCATCTATCCCGTTCTTCCTGCTTTCGCAGTATTCCATTACTTCCGCAAGAGTTGGCTTGACAAACCGTTTAACGGAAGTTTCTTTTTTAACTATTTTTTCTTTATCAGTTCCTGTATCTGTTTCTGCTTCTGTCTCTGCATCTGTTTCTGTTTGGCATTCGCACTTGCTAATGGCAGAAGAAATGCGTTTGCTACCGTCTGAAAGTTGCGTATTTGACCAGCGTGCTTGTGCGCCGATTTTGCCTGCTCTTTTTCTGCTTTTGAGCGAGGATACGCTTTCATTTTTCCATTGTAGGAACAGCTCAAACAATGCCCCTTCAGCTTCATCGTTGGCCTTGTACTGCGTTTGATTTTCAAATGCTTGCTCACATATGCCCACTAATGCCCTGCCGATTTGTGCATCGGTTAAGTGTCGGCTTTTTGCTAACAGGTCCGCAGTATAAATCTTTATGTATGGTATTTTCATTTGCTTATCCCCAGTTTATCGACTTCCTTGATAAACGCATCTACATCTTGAAACGAACGGATTATCCGGTAAGACAACCCGCGTCTCTCGCACATTACTTGGAAGAGCTTTTGGCCTTGGCTTTGCTTACCTGTTGCGGTTTTGAGTTCCAAGGCCCAAAAATGCCCGTTGTTGCCCACGATTAGGTCAGACTGCCCGTTTGTATATCCCATGTTCTTATGGTGGCTTATGAAAGAAAAACGGCGGCGGTCATTATAACTGCCGAGGTATTTTAATGCGTCCATTACATCCGTATCAATAACTAAAAACCCATTTGCCCTTAAGGTCCGTACCACAGAATATTGGAAAGAATGTTCTGATCCCACTTTCATATGCTCTCCTTACTCGTGGGAGGGGCAGGAGTGGGATAAGGTTCCTGCCCCAGGGTACGGAAGTTCTTCCGCGTATTTATCAACGTCTATCCCTAGCTCTTTGGCTTCTTCTTCGATGTTTTGAATAAACTGTTGCATCTCCACATCGGAGTATTGGCTTGAGCCGATATATACGCGCCATGCGGTAAATTGTTTCCCGTTAGACAGGCCATCTTTTAACTTTTCATAGTATTTAAAGACCCTGTCTAATGGGATATCTTTTTTTGTGGTAACGGTAACGGACTGACCATAACGCCGCAACATTTCCAAGTAGATGTCGTCTTTGTTGGCTCCTAAAATATGTGCCATTTCTCCAATCAAAGCCCACGCCTTGGCATTTTGTTCCAAGGAACGTCTCTCACGAGTCTGCTTAATCTCCACGCTCACATCCTTGTTCAGCAACCGGACCACCCTGTTAAGGATAGCCGGAGCCGCAGATAGGAGCATGTTGACTTTCAGTTGCTCACCGAGTTTTTCGGCTTTGAGGAGCTTGGCTTGCATAGGTTAAAAGGGAAGATCCTCTTCTGCTTGGGGTTCAGCCGCAGGGCGCAGGTCTACGGATTGTTTGCTAATCTCCGCTAAACAGGCCCGTTGGCACAGCGTTGCCAGTAACGGTAAGTCCGCTTTATTAAAGGACGTAGAGTGCAGGTACTTGCCATCTTTGCTTTTGTAGGTCTTTTGGAACGTGAATTGGAAGTAGGGTTTGCCATCAGTGGCCTGTTTAGCCCATACTGCACATTCCACACTCCCGAGTTGATATTTATACACTGGTCTGTTGTTTTCTGCCATAATTTATCTCCTTAAGCATTTGCTTCTACTAAAATTTCTTTGAGGCGTTGTACACCTTTGGCAAGTCCTGCTTTTAAGGCGGCTTGCATGTCCGGATCCGGTAATACACGGATGATCTTGAGCGGTTTGTTTTTGAAGTTGGGGTTGTAGGATACAAAGTCACACCATTTGCGTCCGGTTACTAGAAGTAACATTTGGATTTGCCACTGGTATGCCTTATCAATTTCCTTGCCTAACAGCATGAGCAGGTGGTTTTTATCGTCTTTGCATTTAATCTCAATGAGCCCATCTCTGCCCACTAGTCCGTCCGGAGAGCAACCTGTAAACTCATCTAACTCCACAAAGCCCACCTGTTTAACGATGTGCCCTGTTTCTAAGGTATACGCGCCACGTGCTTCGTCTTCTAACGCATGCCCACGCTCGATATCTTCATTGCTAAACTGTTCCGGTGGTAATCCGGTAATGATTTCTGCGGCTTTCTCAATGCAGAGCGTCTCCAAACCGCCACGACCTTTACCGCTACCTTCCGAGCCGATGGTGGCGCATTTACTGGCGGTAAATTTGCCTAACCGCACCTGTAACCACTCCGGCGTTCCTTGTTGTAAGTTCTCGTAAACTCTCATTTGAAATCTCCTTTTTTAAGGTTGTAGTATTTGACAATGGTTTGACGGTAATCCGGCCCTTTCTCTTTTTGCAGTTGAGCGCATACTTTTACCAGTTCCTTGTCAGTTGTGCAGTTGGCAATGCAGGATTTTTCTTCTTCCGTAAGGTCCAAATCTTCCTTTACAGGGGTGGCAGTTACGGCGGGCATTACTACGCCTTCCGATATTTCGTCTGCAGTGTATGGCATGCCGCCTAACTCGTCAGGAAAGCATAACCGGAATCCTTGTGCTATGGCCACTTTGCGGAGCATAAACTTCGGCATCTTAGCCCACATTGCGTTAATGGATCCGTCTTTTTTGCGTTGAACCACTTCTTCAAAGTAAACTTCGTGTTTAAACGGCCTGCTCCAGTCATTGCGGTAAATGGTTACGATGGCCTTTAAGTCCGGCATTTTGCCTTCAATCGTTAGATCCCAACCATCCAATTTACCCGTGCGCTCGGCACGTTTAATATAGACCTCATATCCCGTAATGATGGAAGTGGTTTTGCTGTCTCCGTATCCGTAAGACACACAGTAAATTTCGCGTTTGAAAGGGTTAAGGCAATAGGCCTGTGCGATTTCAATAAAATTCATGCGCTCTTTTTCGGAGAGTTTCGTTGCTACTCCGGCTATATTAAGATAGTCGGTCAGCTTTTCCTTGCTTAATGCCGCTTGGGGCATCATCGCTTGGGTATCTGTTACGGCTAATTGTCTGTTTTCCATAGTTATTTATCCTTGTTTTCTTTCTTCTTTAAATCAACCACTGGAATGAAGGTTACTTCTTCGCCTTTTTCCACTTCGGCATGATCCGAGAGTAAGTATCCTTTGACTTTCCAACAGCGAATGGTTTTGCGGTTGCAGTCAATTTCGTACCAATAATCCAAGTCGGTATGTACTTGGAAGGCAATCTCATAACTGTCATCCTTTTTAGTATTTTTGACAAGCTCGTTAACCAGTATGTTCCCATCCCAGGTTTTGAGTTGCTTTTGACGTTGAATTAGGTCGAATCCGACTCCTTCCGGATACCCATCCCAATGGTGGTACAGCAAGACTTCCTGTTTAAGGTAGGTCACTTTAATTTGGCATCTTGTGCTCATATAATTATCCCTCTGTGCAGGGACGGCTAGGTGGGCTAACCGCCCCTATAATCGTTTATCTTTCTCAACGCCGCTTTGTAGGGTTGCCTTTCAGCTCTCCGTCAGCGTGGGTCTATTGTCGCTCACTTTGCCCGATGTGCCTCTGTGTCCATGCGGTCAAGCTAAACAATAGCCATAAGTCACGTCTATAAAGATCAATGTGTAAGGCCTCTAAACCGTTACACGCGGTTGCGCTTTATCTCCAAGCACTAAGGTTTTTTGTTTAAGGAAGTTATTCTTAACTCCACTCTCAAATCTAGTCGATACCGTTATGATCAAAATCCACGCAGTTTGTGCAGTTGCACTGTCCGGCATCTAAATTTTTTAAAGAACATCTATTCCTATTTACATATATGCACTTCCAAAAACTCGCCTTCATATCCAACTCTCCGGTGCTACTAGGTACAGCATCCAAATGGTTATGTAAAACATGCCCATTAACAAAAGTCCGCCAAGTATTTCCTTTAATGTAATCTGTTCATTCATGTTAAAATCCTGCGTGTCTGCACATCTTTTCTACTGCGCTCTTTTGTATCCGCCAATGGCCTTTTTTCCCAATTTGGAAACACTTGCTTTGGTCTATCCGCCCCCCCATAATCCAGTATCTAACGGTCTGGGCTGTGATCCGCAATCGGTCTGCGACCTCTTGGCAGGTGTATAATTCCTCTGTTAAATCTTCCTTCTTATTAACGTTCATAAAACATCTCCGTCCGTCTCTTTACAAATGTGCTAAAATATATTCACCGATAATTAACTGGGCTGGGGAGCTTAACTTAACTATCGGTGGTGTGTGCGTGTTAGAAAGGCAGAAATAACCGCTTTTCTATATTACGCTAAAATTGTAAAAGATCAGGCACACTTAAAATTTTTGACTAGTTTTAATGCTAGTTTCATTAAAATATAGTCAGTTGACTATAAAATATAGTCGTTTGACTATATTATAAGTGTTTATTTGCTTTTTGTCAACCCTTTATTTAAAATGTTCGTAACCGACGAAAATGGGGTTTTTTATGGAAGAAAACAAAGAGAATTTCTGGGCAAAAAAAATTAAAAGAGCACTCGCTTTAACCGAAATGACGCAAAAGGTCCTTGCTGAAAAATTAGGAATAAAACAAGGGACATTAGCGCAGTGGACAAGTGGGCGCAGACGCCCTTCTTTGGGCACACTACGACGTATTTCTGCCGCATTAGAAGTGCCATTGGATTTCTTTACTTCTGAAAAAGATGAAACAATCTCTGAGTACCTTAAACGCATATCACTAGATATGCAATTTATGCCTGTAAAAGGAACGTCTTCGGCCACTACTGAACAGGTCATGTGGGAGGACAATGAAACCTTTATTCGTTTCCCTAAAACTGGCGAGAATCAGTTTGCCATTAAGGTGGAAGGGAACTGCATGGTAAACCCCAAATCTCCCAGAGATTCAATTTTCGATGGAGACTACATAATTGTTGACCCAGATGTCCCTGCTGAAAGCGGAGATGTCGTTTTAGCACGGATTTGCAAAGAATTTAGTACAATTAAACGAATGTTTATACATACAGACAAAATAGTGTTAAAACCAGATAATCCGGATTGCAGAAAACTTGAAAAAAATCCGGAAGATGTAGAGATTATTGGAAAAGTCGTAAATATCTCTCGTTCTATGAGAAAAATAAAAGAAGAAGAGTAGTTTCCTAAAATATAAGAAAACCATCATCTTTTGTGGATGATGGCTTTTTTTGTGTTAAAATTAGTGTTTTTTCTTTTTAATATTTACCGTGTGCAAGTTGTAAAGGTATTCTGTATTTTGCTAAAATAATAAGAAGAATTTGTTAAGGGAGTGTTAAAGTAGTAAAGCCCTAGGATTGGGCAATTTACAATTGTAGTTTAATTCGTTTTTGGAATCCTATGAAGAATAGGATGGTTGTTGAGGAAACTCAATAGTCATGTACATCCAAAGGCGGTCATTTAGGTGGAAAATTATTGGGAAGTCATGAGCCCGATGTTTTCTACCGAATGCTCGCAGCATCTTGTTTAGAATAATCTTCTATTCCGAGAATTTGCGGCTACGACTGCTGTTGGTTATACCTGTACATGACATAACCGACAAGCAGTCGTTTTTTGCTTATACCATCAAACTTCTTCGTAATTATTACAGGATTCCAAGACATTTGGAATCCTTTTTTTATGGGAAATTTTATAGGCACCTAAAGCCTACAGTCTAAATGGATAGGACATGACCCTAGAAGTTTAGGCAAATGCTACTGCTCCTGTGGCAGTAGTTACGGGTGTCACCGGGCCAAATTAGGATAACCCGGTGGCAACCGTTAGTTTGAAATTTATACGAGAGGAAACATATGGAGAAGAAAAAGAAACAAAAACGGAAATCAATTCCGACAGCACAGTATGACAAAAACGAAGAATGGGTTAAGACCCATATTAAACAATTTGGAAAAGAGCCTTCTTTCTTTTGAAGTATAGATCAGCACCTGTTTGGATGGACTAGAGGTAGAGGAAATATCATGGGAAAAAGAACAATTAGTTTTAGTCCGCCGGATATTAGTGAGTTGGAAATAGCCGAGGTGTCAGCCGCCCTGCGCTCGGGTTGGATAACCACAGGTCCGCGCACCAAAGAGCTGGAAAAACAACTTTCGGCCTATTGTCATACGGCTAAAACAGTTTGTTTAAACTCCGCTACGGCGGCTGAAGAACTCAATTTGCGCATTTTAGGTATTGGGGAAGGCGACGAAGTGCTTGCTCCGGCCTACACCTATACCGCTACGGCTTCTGCGGCTATCCATACTGGGGCTACTGTTAAACTGATTGACTCCCAAAAAGACAGTTTAGAAATGGACTATGACCGGTTAGAAGCCGCCATTACCCCTAAAACTAAGGCAATTGTAGCGGTAGATTTAGCAGGTATTATTTGCGATTATCACCGTATTTTTGACATTGTAGAGCATAAAAAACACTTATTTACCCCTAGCGGCCATATGGATTTGGGTCACCGCATTCAACAATCCTTAGGCCGCGTAGCCGTACTGGCCGATTGTGCCCATGCGTTGGGAGCCCAACGCCAAGGGAAAATGGCCGGGGAAATAGCCGATTTTTCTTCCTTTAGTTTCCATGCCGTTAAAAACTTTACGGTAGGCGAAGGAGGATCCGCTACCTGGCGTACGATTCCCGGTATTTCGGATGAAGAAATCTACAAACAATTTCAACTCTATAGTCTGCACGGACAATCCAAAGATGCCCTAGCCAAAACCCAATTAGGGGCGTGGGAATATGATATTGTGGCCCCCTGGTATAAGTGCAACATGACCGATATTATGGCTGCTATCGGGCTCAAGCAATTGGAACGTTACCCGGGTTTACTGGTCCGCCGCAAAGAGATTATTGCCCGTTATGACAAGGCTTGTGATGAACTGGGTGTGGCCCATTTAACCCATTATGGGGCCGATTTTGCCAGTTCCGGGCATTTGTATATTACCCGCATACCGGGAGCAGACCATGCCAAACGTTGTGAAATCATTACCAAAATGGCGGAAAGAGGTATCGCTTGTAATGTGCATTACAAGCCCTTGCCCATGATGACGGCCTATAAGAATTTAGGTTGGGATATTAAGAACTTCCCGAATGCCTATCACCTATTTGAAAATGCTGTTACGCTACCGCTTCATACCAAATTAACGAATGAAGACGTGGATTATGCAATTTCCAATTGGAAAGAGGTTATTAAGGGAACGAAATAGTTATGTGGTTGACTTGGAATCAATTACCTAAAAATATGCAAACGGAAGCGGTTCGCCCGTATTACGATGTGCTTAATGCACACCGAGGTAGTTTGCTAGTCAAGCGGGTATTTGATTTTTCGTTAGCTCTCTTATTACTTGTGCTGTTAAGCCCGGTATGGCTTGTATGTGCTCTATGGGTTAAATTGGACAGCAAAGGGCCCGTATTTTTCCGGCAAGAACGGGTAACCACCTATGGAAAAGTATTCAAAATCCATAAATTCCGCACGATGGTCACTGGGGCAGACAAACAGGGAAGCGAAATTACCGTTAATAATGACAGCCGGGTCACGCGGTCCGGTGCTTTCCTACGTAAATACAAACTGGATGAAATTCCGCAATTGTTGGACATATTGGCAGGGAATATGTCCTTTGTAGGTACCCGCCCGGAAGTTCTCAAATATGTCCAAAAATACACACCCGTAATGAGAGCTACACTCTTACTCCCGGCAGGGATTACTTCACAGGCTAGTATTGAGTACAAAGATGAGTCTGCTCTTATTGAGAATGCAGCTGATGTGGACCACGTGTATTTAACCCAAGTATTGCCTCAAAAAATGAAATTTAATTTAGATTCTATTCAACATTTTAGTTTATGGAGTGATGTAAATACTATGTTTCAAACGGTGGTGGCAGTTTTATGACACAAAAATTTAGTGTATTGATATATGTAAATGAAAAGAGCAACCCTGCTTGGCTTAAACGCTCGCTAGATAGCGTCCTTGCCAATACAGTTTGCCCTGATGAAATTGTAATTACGACAACAGGCAATATTAGTGACGAAATCAAATCAGTTATCGCCGGATTTCAAAAGAAAGCTAATATCCAGTTTTTCTCACATCCTGTTCCATATGGCAGAGGAACTACTCTTAAAATGTTCCTTCCCAAGTGTTCTCACGAATTAGTTGCCCTACAGGACGTAGAATCAATTGCTATGCCGAGTCGATTTGAGAAACAATTGGCTTATTTTAAAGCACAGCCCGACATCGCCGTATTAGGTTCTTGTTTCCAGGAAATAGCTGCCAATTCTTTAGAACCTGTAGATATCTATTCTGTTCCTCAGACAGATAGCAAAATTAGACGGCTTGTCAAAACTCAATGCCCTTTCCAACATGGGACGGTTATGTTCAAAAAGAGCGCAATCCTCGATTCGGGAAATTACGAGGCATATCCAATGTTTTTAGATGACTATTACTTGTGGGTTCGCGTGCTAGGCAAGGGCTACAAAGGGGCTAATTTGCCGGATGCATTAGTATCCATGCCCAAAAACCCGGATTTAACATGGGGACGTGCTCTTTATCTTTTCTTAGCTGACAGAGATTTGTGTTCCACTATGCGCCAATTAAAGCTAATGGGAGGCTTTACCTACTACCGCATAGTTATCGGACGCTTTATCAAATATTTCCTGATACCAAACTGTCTGCGTATTCGGAAAAAGTGGATTTACAACTAAGGAGCATTTCTATGGAAGAACTTGTAAGTATCGTAATGCCAACTTATAATTGCGCCGCTTTTATTGAAGAGTCTATAAAATCGATCATTGCTCAGCACCACAAGAACTGGGAATTAATCATTGTAGATGATTGCAGCACGGATAACACAAAGGCTGTTTTAGCCCCGTATTTAGCCAAATATCCAAACATCCACTACACATGTCTTGAAAAGAATAGTGGCCCGGCTGTGGCCCGTTCTGAGGCCCTTAAACAGGCCAAGGGCGATTATATAGCTTTTTTGGATAGTGATGATTTGTGGACACCTAATAAACTATCCCTACAAATTGATTTTATGAAGCAAAACAAAGCGGCTTTTTCGGCTACAGGATACGAATGGATAAACGAAGATGGCAGTTCAAAAGGTGTAGCATTAATCCCCCCCAAAATAACTAGTTATAGCAAATTACTCAGATTAGGATGTCCCATAGGAAATTTAACTTGCATGTATGATCGTCGCATAATTGGGGAACAGCAAGTTCCATCTATTAAGAAACGTAATGATTACGCATTGTGGTTACAAACTTTGCACAAAACTAATGCTTGTTATGGCATGCCGGATGTGTTGGCAAAGTACAGAATCCGAACCTCGTCAATCAGCCGGAATAAATTGGCCCTGCTTCCGTACCATTGGCACTTATATCGTCATATTGAAAAATTGGGAATTATCAAAAGTGCGTGGTATATCCTTTGTTGGGCCTTTATCAAAGGCACAAAAATCGGAATTAACAAAGTTCGTTTGGAAGATTTGCATAAACGAGATATAGCAGATTCTGTTCTCCACTATGAATAAATCATTGTTTTAAATAGTCAATTATCAAAAATTAACGAAATTTCGAGGTATTATGTCTATCTATCAAAAGTTAAAAAAACAAGAAAATTCCCTAGCCCTTATCGGATTAGGATATGTCGGTTTGCCTATTGCGGTTGCCTTTGCAAAAAAGGGTATTAAAGTAATTGGCTTTGATTTAAACACAGAAAAAATTCATCTATACAAATCTGGTATCGACCCAACGAAAGAAGTTGGTAATGAGGTTTTGAAAACAACTACTATCGAATTTACGGATAATGAAAAAGATTTACAACGTGCTCACTTTTATATTGTAGCTGTTCCAACTCCAGTTAACATGGATCATACGCCGGATTTAACTCCAGTTATTGGAGCCTCGAAAATTGTTGGACGCAATTTAAACAAAGGAAGCATAGTGGTTTATGAAAGTACTGTCTACCCGGGTTGTACAGAGGATGTTTGTATCCCAATTTTGGAAAAAGAATCCGGATTGAAGTGCGGAATCGATTTTAAAGTGGGGTATAGTCCCGAACGAATTAATCCTGGAGACAAGGTACATCGTTTGGAAAATATTCACAAAATAGTGTCAGGAATAGATACAGAAAGTTTAACAGAAATAAAAAATGTTTATGATATCGTCATCGAAGTAGGAACACATCCGGTCTCAAACCTACGTACAGCAGAAGCTGTTAAAGTTGTAGAAAACAGTCAAAGAGATATTAATATTGCGTTTATGAACGAACTAGCAATGGTATTTGACCGGATGGGAATTGATACCAATGAGGTAGTTGATGGAATGAACACGAAGTGGAATGCATTGGGTTTTCGTCCAGGATTAGTTGGAGGGCACTGCATCGGTGTAGATCCTTATTACTTTACCCACGAGGCAGAAAAATTAGGATATCATAGCCAAATTATTTTAAACGGACGGATTGTAAATGATGGAATGGGACGATATGTGGCCGATGCCGCCATTAAACAGATGATATTAGCTGGTCTTGCTCCTCAAAAAGCAAAAACCGTTATTTTTGGATTAACATTTAAAGAAAATTGTCCCGATATACGCAACAGCAAAGTGGCAGATATTATTAAACGTCTTAATGAATATGGGATAAATCCCCAAGTAGTGGATCCGTGGGCAAACTCTGCCGAAGCCAAAAGAGAATACGGTATCGATCTAACTGCCATAGAAAATATTCACCAAGTTGACTGCATAATTGTCGCGGTGGCGCATCAGCAATTCCAAGCGTTAAGTTTAGCAGAGCTGCAAAAGATGTTTAAACAAGAGCTCAAAAATCCCCGTGTATTGATTGATGTTAAAGGAATTTACACAGTAAATGATCTTCAGCAGTCATCACTAGTATGGTGGAGATTATAAAACAAAAAAATCTTGAGACAAAAGATGAAAATTCTATATTTGTGCACATATTATCACCGCGCTATGATATTTCGAGATGCAATGAATGCCCTTGAAAAGTTGGGGAATCAATTACTAGCTTTTAATGCTGTCACAAAAGGTGCAGTCGTTAATTCCAAGTATGTGTCCATTATGGACGAAAAAGTGATTCACAAGGAATGCTTTTCAAAATATGATCGATTCTTGTATCCACTTAAACAATACAAATTTGAACGAGCGGTTATCGACGAAACGGACATACATTCTTTTGATTTAATTCACAGTCATACATTGTTTAACGGCGGATGGGCAGCATATCGTATCTATAAGAAATACAAAATTCCTTATGTGGTTACCGTTCGTAATACAGATCTCAATGATTATTTAAAATTACCTTTTTTCCGATATATTGCTAAGGTAATTATTAACAATGCAAGTGGAATTTTATTTCTATCGACTTCTTACCGCGATGCTTTCTTTAAGAAAATCTATGGAAAAAAATTACCTCAAAAACTTCTGCAAAAGACCACTGTCATACCCAATGGATTGGAAAATTTTTGGCATCAGAACCGTGGAAATCCAAAAACAGTTATCCATCGTCCTCTTAAATTTCTTTGCGTTGGAAAAATCGATACGAACAAAAATATCCTTTGCGTGTTGCTGGCAATGGAAAAACTGAAATTACAAGGGATTGATAGTTCCTTAACAGTTATTGGCCAAATTGTAGACAAAAATGTTTATGCCATATTAAAAGAAAACAAAAACGTTACTCTCGTAAATTATCTAAGTAAAGAAGAACTCGTTAAATACTATCGGGAAAACGATATTTTTATTATGCCCTCGATATTCGAATCCTTCGGACGTGTATATGCTGAAGCAATGAGTCAAGGCCTCCCCGTTATTTATACTCAAGGCCAAGGTTTTGATGGGCTATTTCCAGAAGGATGTGTGGGTTATCATGTCCCAGCTAGAGAACCTCAAAAAATAGCTTTGGTAACAAAACAAATTTTAGACAATTATTCGGATATATCGAGTAAATGCGTTGAAAAAAGCACTATATTCAATTGGAATGATATAGCAAAAAAACTACAAGATTTTTATCAAAATGTCACATTAAAAACAGGAGAAAAGAAATGAAAATCGCTTTAATATCTTTCCATAATGCTCTGAATTATGGAGCTGCATTACAGGCGTTTTCTTTACAACATGTCCTTGAATCACATGGTTTTGCCAATGAATATATTAACTACGTAAATTCCACAAGACGTGGCTCTTATAGTTCGTGGATTCAATTTAAATTAGCCTGGAAAGAAGGAAAGAAAAAGCGCGCTATTATGCTCTTAGTAGGGGCTCCAATATTGT
>JAGCXL010000019.1 GCA_017961295.1 Elusimicrobiaceae bacterium | reverse complement strand
TACAGATGGTATTTGGTCGGATGGTTATTTTGTAACTACGGTAGGGATAAACGAAGAGCAAATACGTAAATATATAGACATGCAAGGGAAAGAAGATTTGGGGCGAACAATGAAATTGTTCGGATAAGAAGAAACCCCGGGTGTAAGCCCGGGGAGTTTCATTTTTGGGTAACGCGTTTCCACGCGCTCATAAAATCGTCCGGAACGGGGGCTTCGAATTGAAGTGCTTTGCCCGTTAAAGGATGTTTAAATTCAATACGCCGCGCGTGCAGCATAAGGCGCGGTGCGGTGGCTCCTTTATAAAGCCAGTCTCCCAGTACGGGGTACCCCAGCCAATTTAAATGCACACGCAACTGATTGGTGCGCCCGGTGCGCGGGTAGAGTTCAATGTAAGTAAATCCGTTTTTGCGCTCTAATACTTTATAATCGGTTATAGCTTCGCGTCCAATTTCGGATGCTTTTATTTTTCCGCCGGCTACACGTCCAATCGGCACGTCAATGGTCCCTTTATCGTCAGGCACTTCGCCGCAAGCAATGGAGTGATAGGTTTTATGTACTTCGCGGTTGGCAAACAGAGCTACCATTTCACTTTGAAATTCGGGCGTTTTGGCTACTATCATAACGCCACTTGTTTCGCGGTCTAACCGGTGCACCAGGCCCGCGCGCGGTGTTTGCGGGTCAAAACCTTTGGGTGGATTTGCCAAAATAATAGATACAAGGGTTTCATCGGTTGAAAACACCGTTTCGGGATGTTCTTCCCAAATAGGGCTTTGCGGATGTACCAATAGACCGGTGGGTTTAATCACTACAAAAAAATCTTTTGCATCGTGCACCAATAAATTTTTAAGCGGCGTTTGGGCGTGCGCTTGCGGAAGGGTAATTTCTACCACTTCCCCACGTGTTAAAGGCCAGGACGGTTTTACGATTTTCCCGTTGACGGTGATGCGCCCCTCTTTAATCATTTTTTGCACCAAGGCACGTGAAAGGTCCGGCAGTTCATCGGCAGCAAATACATCTAACCGGCGCGTGTACCCGTCAAATATAATTTTTTTATCCGCCATGATTGGTCCCTCGTAAAAACTTCGCCCAAATGCAAAAGGCAATTCCTGCCACCCCTAGCGAAATCAGCTGGGAGGGGGATAATCCCAATAAAAATCCTCCCCGGTAGTCACCGCGCAAAAATTCAATACAAAAGCGCAGTAGCGCGTAACACCACACATACTCTACTAAAATTTTTCCTTCCTTGTGCGGCTTTTTAGAGGCATAATGCAAGAGTAAAAATAAAGCAAAATTAAACGTGGCTTCATAGAGTTGCGTGGGGTGCAAAGCAACTCCCATTAGTTCCGGCGGGACCAAGGTGTTTGGGTCTGTAAAGCGCACGCCCCACGGTAAAGATGTAGGCTTGCCGTAGCAACAACCCGCCAAAAAACATCCAATGCGTCCTAATGCATGGCCGAGCGGTACCGCCACAATTAAAAAGTCACTTGTTTTAAGTAAAGGTAAATTTTTGCGGTGCATGTACCACAAAGCGGCACTTACCGATACAATCAGCCCGCCGAAAAACACAAATCCGTAGCGCAAATTATGTAGGATGTAAGAAAATTTATCGGCTAAAGTGGTGCCCAACTCCGGCCACGAAACAATAATAAAGAGGATTTTTCCGCCGATAATAGCACCTAAAAAAACGATAAATAAAATATTCCAAAATACGTCGGGGGTAAGTTCTTTAATACCACTGTTTTTAAGGCGCGGTGTTAAATACCACGCGGCCGCCGCGTAACCCAGGGCGGTCATGAGTCCATAACTGGCCAGTTCAAAATTACCAAAGTGAAATAAGACCGGATGCATTAGTTTTTCTCCCAGCGCAGAGCATTACGCATATAGGGGTTGTGAAGTTTTTCGTCCGCTACGGTAGAGCTACATCGTCCCCCGTAACTGTGCCCGGCAAAAATGCGGGTGTCTTCGGGTAAAGCGGCAATGCGGCGCAAACTGGTTAGCATATCGCGTGGGTTGGAGGACGGCAAATCTACCCGTCCGCACGCGCCGGGGAAGATTGTATCCCCGGTAAATAGTACATCTTCTATCAAAATACATACACACCCGGCGGTGTGTCCGGGAGTAGCTAAAATTTGCACATCAAACGATCCGATTTGAAAATGTTGGTCGCCCTGATACGTGTGTAATAAATCGGTCGGCAAGCCGGCCAAAGCTACATCTTTCTCCTCCAAATAAGCTTTTAAGTGAAAATGTTCCAACAGTGTTTGGGACAATTTTACGTGGTCAAAATGCCCGTGGGTAAAAAGAATCCCTTGCATGTTTAAGTGGCGGGACTCCACCGTATGAATAATAAAATTGGGGTCCCACGCCGGGTCGATAAGCAAAGCATCTGTTCCGCGCGTAACCAGGTACGTGCAGTTATCCATGGGGCCTAAATTTAATACGTCAATGTGAATCTTCATTTTTAAACCTAAATTCAAGTTCGCCGGGTTTAACCATATCGTAGCGGGTACGGGCCAACATTTCCATGTGTTTAGGGTTTTGGTCTTCCAGTAATTTTTTTTCTTCCAATAATTGTTGATAACGAACGTCTAATTGTCGGCTTTTTTTAGTAAGGCGGTGTACTTCCCACTTGTTATGAACCAAATTCAAGATACTTCCTCCTAATAAGAGCGAGCCTACCGCAATAATTAAGATTGAAATGAGGAGCGCTTTTTGTTTAGCAGATAATTTTTTTAGCATAATTAATAAAAGATTTTATTTTTTGCGTAAGTGCCTTTCTCGCCCAATTCCGCCTCAATTTGCAGCAAACGGTTGTATTTAGCAGTCCGTTCACTACGGGCCGGTGCGCCGGTTTTAATGGCTCCCGCGTTGGTAGCGACGGCTAAATCGGCAATAAACGTATCTTCCGTTTCGCCGGAGCGGTGGGAAACAATACACGCATAATCTTGTTTTTGCGCCAAATTCATAACGTCAATAGTTTCGGTTACCGTACCAATTTGATTGACTTTAATTAAAATGGCGTTGGCGGCCTTTTTTTCAATCCCCATTTTCAAACGTTTGGGGTTGGTGACAAACAAATCATCTCCCACTAAGCGGATTTTTTTACCCAGCATTTGTGTAATTTGTTCCCAGCCGGTCCAATCGTCTTCTTGCAGCGGATCTTCTATAGATACAATTGGGTAACGTTCGCACCAGGCGGAGTATATGGCACAAAGCTCGCCGGCAGATAAATCACTTCCTTCAAAATGATATTTGCCGTTCTTATAAAATTCGCTGGCGGCACAATCCATAGCCAGGGAAATATTTTCGTGGCCGGCTTGTTTAGCAGCGGACAAAATGGTTTTTAACACGTCCTCATGTTTGGAAATTTTGGGTGCAAAACCACCCTCATCCCCTACGGCAATCACCATCCCTTGTTGCTTAAGCAAGCTGCGCAATGCATGATAGGTTTCGCCGGCGTAGCGCAATGCTTCTTGAAAGGTATTTGCGGCCGTTGGAACGATCATAAATTCTTGTACGTCTAAGCCGGAATCAGCATGTTTACCCCCGTTAATAATGTTAAGCATCGGGGTTGGCAACAAGTACTCTTTATCCGGCAACGCATAAACGTTACGAATATGCTTATAAAGAGGGATTTTAGCACTGATACTGCCGGCACGCAACGTGGCCATGGAAACGGCAAGGGTTGCATTGGCACCCAGTTGCGTTTTATTTTCGGTGCCGTCTATGGCAATCATTTTTTGGTCAATGGTGCGCACATCTTGTGCGTTCATACCTTGCAAAATTGGGTTCAAACTTTCTACGTTGGCTACGGCTTTTAATACGCCTTTGCCGTTATAGCGTTTGCCGCCGTCACGCAGTTCCAACGCTTCGTGCGAACCGGTGGAGGCCCCACTGGGAACGGCAGCGTATCCCACGCTTCCGTCGTCCAAATATACGTCTGCCGATACCGTAGGATACCCGCGGGAATCTAAAATTTCCCGGGCCGCAATTTTTGCAATTTTCGCCATGTAAACTCCTTAGGTTATACAATGCTGTCTATAATTTTTTTGCCTTCTTTAATTAGCGCCGCGGGTAGTTTTTCATCAGGTCCTTCCGCGTAGAGGCGGATGAGCCGCTCGGTGCTGGAAGGGCGGATAGCCAGCCAACTGCCGCCTTTTAAAATAAACTTAAACCCGTCGGTGGAGTCAATGCGCCAAACGGACGTTTTGTTGATAGACAGCGGTGGCTTAATGTCCAAGCGTTCCATGATGCGGTTAATCTCAGTTTCCGTTTTGGCGATACTGACCTTTTGATCAAATAATTGTTTGTATTTCTTATAAAACTCTTTTTTAAGTTGCTTAAAAGATTTCTTTTCGGTAGCCAACATATCTACCACTAGCAAACAAGCTAGTAGGCCGTCTTTATCGGGGATGTGGTTGGCAATGGCAATCCCGCCGGACTCTTCCATCCCCATCACATATTGGCCCGAAATCATTAGCTCGGTAATATATTTAAATCCAACGGGGGTATCACGTAGCATAAGGCCGTGCCCTTTAGCTACCTGGTCCACCAAGTTAGAGGTAATTACGCTACGGCACACGCGTCCTTTTTGTTTTTTATTGCGTACCAAATGGTCCAGGATCATAGGCGCGATTTCGTTGGCGGAAATCCAGTTGCCCTCACAGTCTATTAAACCGAATTTATCACAATCGGGGTTACAAGCCAGCCCCAAAGCCAGTTTCTTGCTGACGACGAGTTTTTTAAGTTCCTGCAAGCTAACCGGGCCGGCGTTAGGGATTTTGCCGCCAAATAAAACGTCATCTTCTTCGTGGATTCCTTCCACGGTAATGCCGTTTTTCTCTAGGAACGCCCGCAAGTAATTCTTGGCAGCTCCATGCAGCGGATCTACCGCTACTTTGAGTTTGGCCGCTTTGAGCGCGCGTGTATTAATTAAGCTGTTCATGCGCGCTAAATATCCTTTGCGGAAATCCTTACTTACAATAACGGCGGCGTTTAATTCGTTAAAGTCCGTAGAAGAAGCTTTTAGAATTTGGGCGTTGGAAGAAGGAATGCGTTTTTGAATATCTTCCATAATTTCATTGTTGGCAATTCCGCCGTAATAAGAAATCCATTTTACGCCGTTTACAAAATATTCCCCTTCGCTACCGGTAATGACCAGGGCACCTAAAGCGCACTCGTTGAGTACGGCCCACTCCGCTACCGGGGTAGGAAGCGGTAACTCATCAATTTTTACGGCAATTCCGTTTTGTACAAAAGCGTTTGCGGCTACGTAGGCCAGTTGCTTGGACAAAAAGCGGGTATCGTACCCCACCAATACCAAGGGTTTTTTCATCTTTTTGCCTTGGGCTTGGCAATGTTTTTTGTATCCTTCCCCTTCAAAACCATAGAAGGGATGTTCCAAAATATGTTCGGAAATCCCGTAAGCTAAGCGCTGCACGTTTAAGGCAGTTAAACCACCGGCAGTAACGGCGCGGAAACCGGCCGTGCTAAATTTAATATCTTCACTCATCGTGCTGCCATTATAGCAAAAAATGTCAAGGTGGGCAACGGTGAAAAACTGGGTTTTTGGGAAGTTAAAGAACAGCCATGCGGGCGAGCATCTTTATGCAAAATTTGCTATGATACTTTTATGGAATACACAGAACTGGATAGTGTAACCGAATATTTTAAACACTTAGGTAAAATCACCCAAGAGATTGACCGCGAAGAAATGGCGCGATTGTGGAAGTTGGTCAAAAAAGGAAACGAAAAGGCCAAAAACCGCATTATGGAAATGAACTTGCGCCTTGTTGTGCCGACGGCTAAACGCTTTCAACGGCCCGGCATGGAACTGATGGATTTAATTGAAGAAGGAAACTTGGGGCTCATGCAAGCCATTGAAAAATTTGAACCTCAAAAAGGGTACCGCTTTTCCACGTATGCTATTTACTGGATTGAGCAGTATATCCGCAAATATATTGAGGAACAATCGGGCTCTATCAAAATTCCTTCTCACGCGTGGGGTAATTTGAAACGTTGGTTCAAGGCGTGGAACGAACTGAAAGAAACCAACGGTCGTGATCCGTCCTTGCGGGAAATGGCGGAAGAGTTGGATTTAAGTGCCCGTCAAATCAAATCTATCATGGACACCTTAAATGCGGCCAAAGGGGTGGATTCTTTAACGGCGCTAGTACGTGAAGAAGACGAAATGACGTTGGAAGAAATGATTAGTGATGACGGCAAAGGCAATCCGCATGATGTATTTGTCGCCAGTGAGGACCAGTCCAATTTAAAACAAAGTTTAGACGATTTGCAAGAACGGGACCGCCAAGTAATCGTGATGCGCTATGGACTGGACGATAACAACCCCAAAACGCTGGGCGAAGTGGCAGAAATTATGGGTTTGTCCCGTGAGCGGGTGCGCCAAATTGAAGAGCGTGCCATCCGTGCTTTGCGTTATGCCGCACAGAAAGCCGGAGTATTGGAAATGTCCACGCAAGATTTTCGTACTACCAAGCTACATACCGCCATGCGCCCGCGCGTAAAAACGAACATTTTGGGTGAAGAAATAGATGATAGCCCGCTGGCTAAATTAATTCGCCACAAAGTGGCCCAAGTCAAGCGGCATTTAGCGCAAAAAAAGGCGATTTCCCTTCAAAAGAAGAAGGGAAAAACAGTTAAAAAAGCGTCCCGCAAATCGGTTACCAAAAAGGCCTCTAAAAAAGCTATTAAAAAAGTTGTTTCCAAAAAGGCAACCCGCAAAGTGGCCAAAAGGCCGATTTCAAAAACCTCTAAAAGAGTTTCCAAAAAAACTTCTAAAAAACGCTAAATTTGCGCCCCCGTAGCTCAATTGGATAGAGCGATTCCGTCCTAAGGAAGAGGTTGCGAGTTCAACTCCCGCCGGGGGTATTTCTGCCTCCAATGCCCTACTTCGTTGTTGCAAACTCGGTCGGATACCTCCCGTCCTATTACCCCGTAACACGATTACCAAAAATAATGGGAAATTCCAGTGGAATTGTTGGTGCTTGTAGGTTGGCTAAGCCCCGATTCTGCTTGACAAATTTTATTCCCTAATGCGTTTGTTTTCGAGGTGGAACAGCGCTGTTTGCCTTTGTTGGCGTCCACGCTATGCAGAAAAAATATCGCATACCTCATGCCAGATGTGGTGTGCTCGCAAATAATGGCCCGAGGAGTGGCATAGAAAAAGGAGCAATTTCCCCAAGAATAGGTAAGTTTAAGAGGTTCGCTTTCTAGAGGAGGAGGGAGTGTAATATCCAGTGCTTCAAAAGAAGGTGAATACTCCCCATTAGCTAAATAATATACTTCTTGTGCAACAGCTATACTTTTAACAATATTTTTCATTTTCATATAGTGAGTTTTTAAGATTGCCTTATTATACTGTGGCACGGCCACCGCCGCCAAAATACCAATAATAAGTACAACGACTAACAACTCAATGAGCGTAAACGCTTGTTTGCTTTGCTTGAACATAATTCTTTCCTCATATATATTCGGCCCGGGCAAAAAAACGGCTCTCTTGCCCGAACGTTACCAAACTCTCAAGCAAAACAGCCGCGGCCTATCATAACGATAAGCACTCAACACAAAACAACGGGTTTCGAAGGCCCGTTATCTCGTGTCTAACACAGCTGTTTTTGGTTTGGTAACGGCCTTTAATTGCTAAAGGCAGTGCTACACTTATGTGTAACTCCAAAAACAGATTTAAATTAAAGTATGCCTAAAATCTATCTCCTCACAAATTAGATAATTTATTATATCACATTCTAATTAATTTTTTTATGTTGACTTAGTTTTCAAAAACTTTTATTCTACTAACACATCCTATTCAAGGAGGCCATTATGAAACAGGAATTTTTGGACCTTATTAAACAACGCCGCAGTCGGTATGATTTAACCGATAAAAGCACGCTTCCTAAAGAAGAAATTGTCAAATTAGTGCAAGAAAACGTAAAACATACGCCCAGTCCGTTCAATAGTCAAAGTACGCGCGTGTTAATTTTGTGCGGCGAGCGCCACAAACAATTTTGGGAAATTGCCAAGCACGAGCTTGCGCAAATTGTTCCGTCGGAAAAATTCGCCCCGACCCAAGAAAAACTGGCTTCTTTTGCGGCGGCCCATGGGACTATTTTGTTTTTTGAGGATTGGAGTGTGGTGGCGAGTTTGCAGTCGCAGTTCCCGGCGTACAAGGACAATTTCCCCTTGTGGGCGTACCAAGCCAACGCTATGGCGGAGTTCGCCGTTTGGACGGCACTGGCAGAAAACGGCATGGGAGCCAGCTTACAACACTATAATCCGCTTGTAGATTTAGAGGTGCACCGGCAGTTTCATGTACCGCTGGATTGGAAGTTAATTGCCCAAATGCC
>JAGCXL010000018.1 GCA_017961295.1 Elusimicrobiaceae bacterium | reverse complement strand
TTACAATTGCCTTGCGCTGTTGCGGTAGCAGGTTGTACACCCAATTTCTTTAATAAGTCGTACATCTGTTGGTTTTCTACCTTTAAACGTCTGTTTTCAGCGGCAATGGGTAGATTTTATTGGTTGGCATATTTTTGGTTATGGTCAACCCGTTGCTTATCAAAGGCATCCGGCCCCGCGGTGTTAACAAACTCAAGACCTAATTCTTGTAATTGGGCTCTTAATTTTTGGTTTTCTTCGGTTAAACGTCTTTGGGCGTCCAAGAGTAAGCGTTTTTCTGTTTGCACATACAACGCTACCTCTTGTTGGTTACGAAAACCTGTGTATTGGGCATATATATTGGTTGCGCCAATACAAAATGTTCCGACGAGTACAGCGAATACTAATTTTTTCATTTATAACACTCCTTTAAGCGGTATTTAAGATAGGAAGAGAGGAAGATCCCTATTCGTCCTCGCCTTCCGCACGCACCTTCACTTGGATGTCAAATCCTGTTATTTGCGCATCTTCGGGCGCAAATTGTACAATACGTTGGTCAAATTCTCCTTTTGTAACATAATCGAAGGCCGAATATTCCGTCCAAGATTTTTCAGCCGCATCACGGGGATATCCCAATGTAAATGAAGCCATAAAAGTAGGTGCTCGATTTGTTAGTTCTACTCCTATAGAAAAAGGTTCTGTATATCCCATATGAGCAAATCCGCCATAAATCACAATTAGAGCATCCGGGTTTTCCTGGTGATATTTTTCAATGCTCTTTAACCACATTTGATTGCGTAACTTAATGCCGAACTGACTTTCCCATAACGGACGAGGTAAGTTGTCATTGCTTGCAAAAAAGAACCAATATTCCTTTACCAGTGGAGATTCTAATCCAAAAACCTCGATTCCATTGGCCTTGGCCTCATCATATATTTTCTGATAACTTGTAAAACGGTCATTATAAATTTCGATATCGTCTAATTCGGAACTATGCCCTTTTTGTAAAAATTCTGTTAGCAAAATAATACGACGATTTCTGAAACGTGTACGCAGTTCTTTCATGAACTGCTGTATGGAAGGACGTAATGACTTTTTGTGAAATTCTCCCAACAAAAGGTATTGCGTATTTGCCGGAATTTGCTGAGCCAACCATGCCATATCTTGTTCTTCAGGATGCGTGTACGTTTGCAAATGTTCCCGTAAAAGGTCCATAGATTTTAGAATCTTTTGGGCTTTTTCTTCCCGCTGTGCAATTGCGTATGTCTCCCAGCGGTTCATCTGGGCCAACGTATAGTTCAATGCCTGTTTGTCCGTTTGAAGAGTGAGATCATTTGGTAAATTGAGTTTTTGGTGCAATTCTAAATAAGGATTTTCATCCATTTTTTTGAAAGCAATACCTGAATTATGTGTGCCCATTTGTTTTGCCGCTAGGGATTGCTCTTCTACAGCTTTGCTTGCTTGCATATACATCTGCCGTTCAAGTACAGCAAGTCTAATATTAGTCGGCAACTGCCTAGCGGTTTCTAGGCAATTTGTGCAAGCAATTTTAGTCTTGGTGGAAAGTTTGGAGAGTTGTTCTACAATCGCTTTTTTTTGAGAAAATCCTATTCCTTCCATACTTAAAATGAAAACAGCTAAAACAAATAATTTCTTTTTCATGTATTTTTCTCCGTTATATATATTGTAAGAGAAAATATGGATTTCTGCACGGGCCAAAAGACCCATTTTTATAGGGTATTTTGGACCTATATTTTCTATACAAAAAACATCTTTTTACCTTGCCTTTAGCGGAAAAATTAATTTACTAATAGTTCTTAACATGCAGAAGCTACCTTCACAAGTTGTCACTAAAATTCTAAAATAAACACATGCTTAATTTAACCGTAATGCAAGGCGATATTACAAAACTAAAGGTAGATGCCATCGTCAATGCCGCCAATCACACTTTATTGGGTGGGGGAGGCGTGGATGGGGCCATACACCGCGCCGCAGGGCCGGAACTGCTTAAAGAATGCCGTACGTTGGGCGGTTGCCGGACTGGAGAGGCCAAGATAACTTCGGCCTATAATCTGCCTTGTAAATACATCATCCATACGGTTGGCCCTGTGTGGTATGGCGGAAAAAATAACGAAGTAAAGGACCTGTTCAACTGCTATACCAATTCCCTTAAACTGGCCGACCTTTACAACTGTACGAGTGTGGCTTTCCCCTGCATATCTACGGGAGTGTACCGTTTCCCCAAAGAACAGGCCGCCAAAATTGCCCTAGAAGCGGTCAAACAGGCCTACCCTACCCTTAAGGTGGTCCGAGAGGTAATTTTTGTGTGTTTTGGCGCGGAAGATAAGGAAATCTATGAGGCGTTATTAAAATAACTTATTGAGTCAACTATAAATTGTGGCCATCTAAAACTAAAAGCCATTGCCCGAACACGAGCAATGGCTTTTTTGTAGTTAACGTACTAAAAGGGCTGTCGTCTCTTTTTGACTTTGACAGGTCGGTACAAATTAATAACTTTTCCTAAAATTTCCACTTCTGATTTATCCCAAAAAGACGAATCATAATTCTTATTGTCCGGTGCTAACTCTATTTTATTATTTTCAGCAGTATATAGCCGTCTAACGGTGCAATATCCATCCCGCAATCTTGCCAAAACAACTTCCCCATCAGACGCAGAAACTTCCGGATCGATAATTAAATAGTCGCTATTATAAATAGAATTTCTAGGGTCTTTTTTATCGACCATACCGTCTCCTTCCATCCTGATAGCAAATTGTTTTTCCCCGGTTTTGGGGTAGATAATATATGCCTCTTGTTGTTCCGCTAGAAAAAAGCTGTTTCTACTAGCGTACGAAGTGCCGTATAAGGGAACATAAGAGACATCTTTGGTGGTAAGTTTTAGAGGATCGTTTGTGTTTTTTTCTTCTTCCGACATGAAGAAAGATAATGGCATATCGAGAACAGTTGCAATGCGCTTAATGGCTTTCCAGGATGGGTTACGCCGCCCATTGAGCCATTGCGCGAATGTGCCCTGTTTGATATTGAGTTTGTCAGCCAATGCTTTTTGCGTCATCCCTTTTAGTTCAAGGGCTTGTTTGATTTTTTTGCTAAACTCACTTACTTGTTTTTCGTCCATGGTTAGAGTCCCCTTAGTCGGTTTTAGAACATTTTAAATAAAGGGTTGACAAAATGCAAATAAACGCTTATAATATAGTCAAATGACTAATTTATTAGTCAAATGACTAACTTTAAGCGTACAAAGCATTTTAAATGGTGCGCATGGTATTTGAAAACTTGTAATCGGTAAAAAAACAAATTTGTAAGGGTTATACCCTTTCAAATACAAGAACACACCACCGATAATTAAATCAAGCTCCCCAGCCTAGTTAGTTATCGGTGAATATATTTTAGCACATTAAAGAATGAAAAGGAGTAGAAACATGGACAACGAAAAAGAAATTAAAAACCGGACTACCGAAATTTTAACCTGCGTGGAGGCCGCTAGAGAGATGAACACAACTCCACAAACCGTTCGGGGATGGATTTTGTTAGGCCGGATTGATCCGAAAGGGTGCTTCCAAATAGGCAAACGTGGCAGATGGCGTATTTACAGAAGCGCATTGGACAAAGCACGCAACTTTGCCAGGGGGTAGATAATGGATGAGCACATCGCCCTCAAGGAAGTATTGGTAGGGGTGATAATACTAGGTCTATTTTACCTCTATACATGGATGATGTACCTAGTAATACCAGAGAGTTGGCTGTAAGGTTGAGCATTTAGAGTTTAACTAGGGCAAAAGACTGGGTTTGGCGGTAGAGCCATAAAACCGCCACCGATTTGAAACGGGAGTTAAGAATAACTTCCTTAAACAAAAAACCTTAGTGCTTGGAGTAAAGCGCAACCGCGTGTAACGGTTTAGAGGACTTACACATTGATCTTTAAGAGTAGTGACTAACGGATATTGCTTAGCTTGACCGCATGGACACAGAGGCACATCGGGCAGAGTGAGCGGCAATATACCCACGCTGACGGCAAGCCGAAAGGCAAACCTACAAGCGGCGTTGAGAAGGATTAAAAATTGGGGCGGTTAGCCCAACTAGCCGCCCTTACATAAGAGGGATGCAAAAATGAGCACGAGATGCCAAATAAAAGTGACCTACCTTAAACGGGAAGTCCTACTGTACCACCATTGGGACGGCTATCCTAAAGGGGTCGGCAAAGACCTTATACAAAGGCGAAAAAAGTTCAACACGTGGAACGGAAATCTCCTAGTCAATGAGCTTCTTAAAAACAGGCGCAAAGACGACGGATACGAGATAGCTTTCGAAGTCCACACGGACCTCGATTACTGGTACGAAATCGACTGCAACCGCAAAACCATCCGCTGTTGGAAGGTAAAAGGATATCTACTCTCGGACCATGCAGAAGTAGACAAAGGTGAAGAAGTAACCATTCTGTCCCGGGATTTTTCAAAAAAAGACATTAAAGAGGATAAATAACTATGGAACATAGACAACAAGTAACTGTTGCGGAGAACAAAACATTCCCGCAATTAGTGCCGCCCACCAAGGAAAAGTTGCTCTTATACCTTGAAATCAATGGGCTATCAAGAATAATGACTCCGCATGAAAAAGACTACTTTGTGGAGACCGCACAAGCGTACTGCCTTAATCCCTTTAAACGGGAAATACACTGTGTGCCGCGAGGAACTGGCGATAAGCGCGTTATTGCGCTCATTACCGGATACGATGTCTACATTAAACGGGCAGAGCGTACAGGCAAACTGGACGGATATGGCTTTGTGACCGAAGGCAAATCTCCGGCCTTAAAAACCATTATTACCATTTACCGCAAGGACTGGAGCCATCCGTTTGAGTATGAAGTCAATTTTGACGAAGTAGTCCAACGGAATCGGGACGGTTCGATTAGTTACATGTGGGCTAAAATGCCAAAGTTTATGCTCCGCAAAGTAGCCATCGCACAAGGATTTCGGTTATGCTTTCCCGATGAACTAGGCGGGATGCCCTACACAGCGGACGAACTAGCTGAGGGCATGGGGATCCCCAACGCTGTGGTGGAAGAGCCGGAAACGCCCACTACTAAACCCCAGTCAAGCCCTGTTGCCAAAGGCCTGGACCTTACTGAAGAAGAAAAGCACGACTTAATAAATGTAAAACGGAAAAAGCATTAATTAAGGAATGCTCTCGACTCCAACAAGATAAAGGGCCGGATTATCGGCAGGTAATTGTCAGATATTACAACCTTAAAAAAGGAGATTTTAAATGATAGTTTACGAGAACTTACAGCAAGGAACCGAAGAATGGTTGCGTGTCCGGCTTGGCAAGTTTACAGCAAGCAAGTTCGCGGTTATCGGCTCGGAAGGTAGTGGCAAAGGGCGTGGAGGCCTGGAAACCCTTTGTATAGAGAAAGCCGCAGAAATTATAACCGGAAAACCTATGGCACAGTTTACTAATGAGGATATCGAACGTGGGCATACGTTAGAAGATGAAGCACGCGGAGCGTATACCTTGGAAACGGGCAATATTGTCAAACAAGTCGGCTTTGTAGAGTTTGATGAGTTTACGGGTTGCTCTCCGGACGGGCTTGTCAATGAAGACGGTTTCCCGGAATTCAAATGTAAAGATGATAAGAATCACTTGCTTATGTTATTAGGCAAAGAAATAGATCGCGCCTATCAATGGCAGATACAGGGTAATTTTTACTGTATGCCAAAGAGGAAATGGTGCGATTTTGTATCTTACAACCCCAATTTTAAGAAGAAACCCCTTGTTATTATCCGGGTTTACCCGGACCCGGTAATGCAAGAAGCCATTAAAATTGGGCTCGAAAAGGGAATCAAACGGGTAAAAGAAATTATTCAAATAGCAAATGCTTAAGGAGATAAACATATGGTAGAAAACAACAGACCAGTATATAAGTACCAATTAGGAATGGTGGAATGCGCGGTATGGGCCAAACAAGCTAGTGACGGCAAACCGTACTTCCAGTTCTCGTTCCAAAAAACCTACAAAAGCAAAGACGGTAAGTACCTGCATGCTACGTCTTTTAACAAGGCGGACTTACCGTTACTGGCAACGCTGTGTCAACGGGCCTGTTTAGCGGAAATTAGCAAACAGTCCGTGGACCCGCGTTCCGTACAAGAACCCCAAGCAGAAGAGGACGTACCCTTTTAACCTATGCAAGCCAAGCTCCTCAAAGCCGAAAAACTCGGTGAGCAACTGAAAGTCAACATGCTCCTATCTGCGGCTCCGGCTATCCTTGACAGGGTAGTCCGGTTGCTGAACAAGGATGTGAGCGTGGAGATAAAGCAGACTCGCGAGCGACGTTCCTTGGAACAAAATGCCAAGGCGTGGGCTTTGATTGGGGAAATGGCGCATATTTTAGGGGCCAACAAAGACGACATCTACTTGGAAATGTTACGGCGTTATGGTCAGTCCGTTACCGTTACCACAAAAAAAGATATCCCATTAGACAGGGTCTTTAAATACTATGAAAAGTTGAAAGACGGCCTGTCTAACGGGAAACAATTTACCGCATGGCGCGTATATATCGGCTCGAGCCAATACTCCGATGTGGAGATGCAACAGTTTATTCAAAACATCGAAGAAGAGGCCAAAGAGCTAGGGATAGACGTTGATAAATACGCGGACGAACTTCAAACCTATGGGGCAGGAAGCGCATCCCACTCCTGCCCCTCCCACCAGTAAGGAGAGAATATGAAAGCCGGATCGGAACATTCTTTCCAATATTCTGTGGTGCGGACTTTAAGGGCCAATGGGTTTTTAGTTATTGACACGGACGTAATGGACGCATTAAAGTACCTCGGCAGTCACAATGACCGCCGCCGTTTTTCTTTCATAAGCCACCATAAGAACATGGGATATACGAACGGGCAGTCTGACCTAATCGTGGGCAACAATGGGCATTTTTGGGCCTTGGAGCTCAAAACCGCAAAAGGTGTGCAGAGCCAAGACCAAAAGCTCTTCCAAGTGATGTGCGAGAGACGCGGGTTGTCTTACCGGATAATCCGTTCTTTTCAAGACGTAGACAAGTTCATCGAAGAAGTCGATAAACTAGGTGGGAAAAAATGAAAATAGCATATATCAAAATCTACACAGCGGATTTGTTAGCAAAAAGCCGACACTTAACTACCGACGAAATAGGCCGGACGTTAATTGGGATATGTGAGCAGGCATTTGAAAACAAAACGCAGTACGAGCCAAACAGCGAAGCAGAAGAGGAGCTGTTTGAGCTTTTCACGCAATGGAAAAATGAAAGCGTACATTCGCTCAAAATCAGAAAAAGAGCGGGCAAAATCGGCGCACTTTCGCGCTGGTCAAATACGCAACTTTCAGACGGTAGCAAACGCATTTCTCCTGCCATTAGCACGTGTGAATGCCATACAGAAACAGATACAGATACAGAAACAGATACAGAAAAAGATAAAGAAAAAATAAATAAAAAAGAAAACTCCACTAAGCATTTCGTTAAACCGACTCTTGCGGAAGTTAAGGCATACTGCGAAAGCAGACACAACGGGTTAGATGCCGAAGCTTTTATTGCTTACTATGAGAGCGTTGGGTGGAAGGTAAATACCAAGCCGATGCGCGACTGGAAGGCCGCTGTCATTACTTGGGAGAAACGCAGACAAAATACGGGAGGAAAGGTATATGGAAAAGACTTCAACAAACGTGATGCAGACTTTTCGAAGTACGAAGGAATTGGGCGAACAATTTAAGGCCAAAATGGAGAGTGTTTGCCCTAAATGCGAGTTTAGTCCTTGTCGTTGCGCCGAAATTGCCGCACGTGAGGCCGAATACAAGCGCATGGAGGAAATGGAGGCCAAAAAGGAAGAAGCCCGTAGAAAGGCCGCTTTAGCCAAACGGTTGGGCGGACTGCGGGCATTAGAGGACTTTACTGCCGAAAAATACACGAATAAAGAGATCTTAAAGGCCCTGTCTAGTTATCCGTATGGAAATTTCTTCCTTTGGGGTAATGCCGGAATTGGCAAAACGCATGCGGCTGTGGCGGTGCTTCGTAATGTACCCAATGCCTATGTGTTCCGGTTATCGGAAATTAGCCGTCGTTTCCGCTCTTCGTTGGAGGTGCCGGATGAACGAGAGCAGGTCCGCTTTTTTTCTTCCTGCAACATGCTACTAGACGACCTTGGAAGCGAAAAAATAACGGACTATTTGCAGAGCATACTGTTTGAGATTATAGATACCCGTTGGCAAAGCAAGCAGAGCGGGCTAATTATAACTTCCAACGTAGATATCGCCTCTTTGGGGCAACTGATAGGCGATAAGATTGTGAGCCGGATAGTTGGCTTATGTGGCCAAAAAAACTTAATCCATCTCACAGGAACGGATAGACGGATCGGGTAGGTGGTTTATGTACGATAAAAACTATTATGAAACACACAAAGCGGAGTTGCTTGCCAAAGCAAAAAAGTGGCGCGAGGAACACCCGGAAAAATACAAGAAAATCTTTAAACGGTGCATAAAACGCAATCTGCTTAAATACAAAATACAGCAAAAGCTCTATCGTTGTTCCAATTGGGACAAAATAGAAAAACAGCAAAAAGATTATTATGAGCAGAATAGAGACAAAGTTATAGAACGTGTAAAACAATACCGTCAAAAAAATGAAGAAAAACTCCGACGGTATCGCAAAAAATATAAGCTCAAAAAACGGTACGAAAACATAAGCGGATGGGTCGTTTCTTATGAAAATCAGAACAGCCGTTTTAAATGGGTTGCTGTCAAAGAAAATTATAAAATTACCGACGACAAAGAGAGTGGCTTTTCTAGTTTGCATTCGGCTTACTTAAATGCAAAACGAGTGCTTGCGTGACTCATTTTTCTAAAACTGTAATCGAAATGCCGTATACTATTTGTGTGTGAAATGTATTTGAAAGGACGATGTAACCCCCGCTAGGGAGTTAAAATGTCGTCTGATGGAATTACTTTTGACCATAATAACTATCGCAAACATAGCGATAAAAACAAATCCTTAATTCGGAAGTCTCTTAAAGAGTGTGGCGCGGGCCGTTCTATCATTACGGACAAGAACGGCGAGATCATTGCCGGAAACGGTGTATATGAACAAGCCAAGGCACTCAACATCCCTGTCAAAATTGTAGAAACTGACGGGAGTGAGCTTGTCGTTGTAAAGCGCACGGACTTGGAAACTGACGATGAAAAGCGCAAAAAACTCGCGCTTATGGACAACTCCACATCGGACCAAGTGGAATGGGATTTGGAAAACATCTCTTCGGACTTTACCCTAGATCAATTACCGGAGTTTGGTATTGATACTTTGCCGCAAGCCGCACCGGAAGGTGAGCTCGTGGACCAAGAAGTGCCGGATGCCGAACAAGTGGAAACCCGTTGTAAACCGGGCGATATTTGGCAACTAGGCAGACACAGACTCCTTTGTGGTGATGCCACCGTTGTAACGGACATGGAAAAGTTAATGGACGGTAAAAAAGCCGATATGGTCTTTACCGATCCGCCTTACAACGTCAACTATGGGGCCACCATGAAAGATACACTCCGCAAAAAAGATGGACAAAAATCTGCGGGGCGTACCATCATGAATGACAATCTCGGCGATAACTTCAAACAGTTCCTTACCGATGCCTGCGCTAACATTATCAATTTTTGTAAAGGTGCGATCTATGTATGCATGAGCTCCTCCGAGTTGCACACGCTATATAACTCCTTCGTTGAGTCCGGCGGTAAATGGTCTACGTTTATCATTTGGGCCAAAAACACCTTTACACTCGGTCGTTCCGATTACCAAAGACAATACGAGCCGATTCTTTACGGCTGGCCGCAGGGTGCTAAACACTACTGGTGCGGCGACCGAGATCAATCTGACATTTGGGAGTATAACAAGCCCCAAGTCAATGACCTTCATCCAACGATGAAGCCTCTGGAGTTGGTAGCCCGCGCTATCAAGAACAGCTCTCAACCAAATGATATAGTGGCTGATTTCTTTGGTGGTTCGGGCTCCACTCTAATTGCTTGCGAGCAGTTAAACAGGGTTTGTTATATGTCAGAACTCGATCCCAAATTCTGTGACGTAATTCTCACTCGTTGGGAAAATCTAACTGGACAAGAGGCTAAATTATGCAAGTAAGCGAATATGTATCGTTGGGACATCCGGATAAAGTAGCGGATTATATTTCGTCTTTTTTACTAGACAAGTATATCCGCAAAGATCCGAACACCCGCTTTGCGGTGGAGTGTCAGATTAAAGGCAACGTGGTAAACCTAGCCGGAGAAATCTCTTCTAAGGCCAAATTTACCCCGAAGCAAATCAAACACTTCGTCAAAATGGCGGTAGACCAAGTGGGCTACACCAAGCACTATCAGCGCAAATGGGGTAAAGAAAACACCATCTGCGGTGCTGACTTGAAGGTAAACACCTACATTACCGAACAAAGCCCTGATATCGCCCAAGGACTGGACGGTTGGGGTGACCAAGGTATCTTCTTTGGCTGTGCCTATCCGCGCAAAGACTATGACTTCAACGAAGGCACAAAGTATCTCTCCACTATTATCGGTGAAGAACTCTACAAAGAAGGTGTAGTAGGCAAAGACATCAAAGTCTTAGTGATTAAGAAAGAAGGCCGCCTTGCCAAAGTAGTCATTGCCGCTCCTGTGCTGACCGGAAAGCAACTCTACTCTAGCAAGGTTATCAACGATATCCGTAAGATTTGTGACGAATCACATTGCCCTTTAATTATTAATGGCACAGGCATCTTCCACAAACACGGACCGTTGGCAGATTGTGGCACTACCGGACGCAAACTCGCTGTAGATTTCTATGGCGGTTCCTGTCGCATTGGTGGTGGCTCTCCTTGGACTAAAGACGGTACCAAAGCGGACTTAACCTTAAACCTTTATGCGAGATACCTCGCCTTAAAGTTCTTAAAAGACAACGAACTAGACGAACCTGTGTATTGCGAGATTGCATGTTCCATTGGCAAACGTGGCATTGATATTTGTCTGCATGGTGCTGATGGGCAACTGTTCAAACAATACACGGAAGAAAAGAGCCCGAAAGAACTAATCAAATTCTTCAAACTGGACACTCCTATTTATGCGGAGTTGTGCCGGAATGGGTTGTTTTCAAGGATTAAATAACTATGGCAAGCGGAAAGCAGACAGAAGAATTGCGCGAGATTGGTAATGCTACACGCTTTCAAAGCGGCAGAAAAGCGGCTGAAAGTGGCCGTAAAGGTGGCATTGCTAGTGGTAAATCTAAGCGCAAGCATAAAACAATGAAGGAGATGTTGGACTATCTCTTAGAAAAGGAAGTGGTTAATAAGGCAACGGGCGAAAAAGTCACGTCCTTGGAAGCCATGATGTCTGCTGTCGTCCGCAAAGCAATCGGCGGCCATGTGGAGAGCTGTAAATTCATACGTTCTACTATCGGGCAAGACCCTATAACCAAGATACAGGAAATTGACCCTGTAGAGATTATAGATGACATTGGCGAGGCCGCTAAAAAGATAACGAAAAAATAGGCAGGTGTATTATGCCTATTCACATAAAGGAATTAATTG
>JAGCXL010000017.1 GCA_017961295.1 Elusimicrobiaceae bacterium | reverse complement strand
GAGGGGCAGTGTGCGGCCCGGTTTGCAGTTTGAGTAAAATTTGGGCCTGTAATTGTTCTTCCGTTAATTGTAATTTAGGTGTTACTTGCGCCGGTTGCTCCATATTTTCCTTCTTTACCAGTTCTTTTACCAGTTGCAAAGACCGGAAACGAAAAGGTTGTAATAGTTCAATAGAAGAAGTATTAAATTCGCAATAAATTAGGGCCGTCTCGGTACATTCCACATAGCAAGTAGGGTGTGCTTTTAGAAAACCGATTACCATAGAGGGTAACGAAAACCCTTCTGGCGCGTTTAAAGTGTAGCGCGTTGCCAATTCGGCAGGCAAATTGCGGGTAGCTTCTTGATTGGTTTCCTTGGGCATTAGCACAAAGGTGGGAAAAGTCTCCTTAGTAAGTTCTGCGGTTACCAACGTATAAGTTTGAAATGGTTTTTTATCTAGCGGTGAGGAAAAAATGCGGTCTTCACATACGCGGACAAAGGCATCCGGGTCGCGGAAAGTAAGTACGTGGTAGAACTGGTGCAAACCTTGCTTAAAAAACTGTGCCTTGGCGGAAGAATCCGGTGAAAGTACGGAATCTACCTGGTTGTCATAACGCAAGTTTAAGGTGCGCGCCATACGCTTGAGTTTGGCGGTCCTTGTGCAGCTAGCCAACAACATCAAAACTACTAAAAGAGAAACAGAAATGAATAAATAAATCATATTTTTATCATAGCAAAAAAGTCCCGCTTGTATGAGCGGGACTTCGAATAATCTTTCTATTTTGTTACGTCTTGTGCAGGCTTTTTACTGGTTAAAATGGCCCAACTTAAAATAGCCAAGAGCACAATGACTACTACCCAACCGATTTTACCCAAAGGTGTAAAATCGTTATGATAGTTTACAATAATGGGGGCTACGATAACGGCCACCATATTGACTACTTTAATCAGCGGGTTGACTGCAGGACCTGCGGTGTCTTTGAGAGGGTCCCCTACGGTGTCACCCACCACGCTGGCTTTGTGCCGTTCAGACCCTTTGCCGGTATTGGCGGCAATATCGCTGGGTTCATCTTCTACTACTTTTTTAGCATTATCCCAGGCACCGCCGGCGTTGGACATAAATACAGCCAAAAGTTGGCCCGAAACAATAATTCCGGCCAAAAAACCGCCCAAGGCTTCCACGCCAAAAGTAAGCCCTACCACGACGGGCGAGATGATACCCAATAATGCTAAAATAACCAGCTCTTTTTGCGCCGCTACGGTGGAAATATTTACTGCGCGTGTATAGTCCGGCTTGGCCTTTCCTTCCAACACGCCGCCTTTAAATTGGCGGCGTACTTCTTGGACAATCAAAGCCGCCGCGCGGCTTACGGCGTTAATAGCAAAGGAAGAGAATAACCACGGGAGTGCCCCGCCAATTAACATACCCACAAACACTACTGGGTTAGAGACCACAATGCCTACTTCACTTAGTAACGTAAGCGCTTGTTCTTTACCGGCCGCGGCCCACGCATCATTTAAAAGGCGTTGTACGTTACTTACGTCCACCATGTACGAGGCAAACAAAGATACCGCCGCGATGACAGCCGACCCAATAGCTACCCCTTTGGTAATGGCTTTGGTGGTGTTCCCTACGCCGTCTAAGTCTGCCATAATTTGGCGGGCTTTTTTGGTCTCCGTGTCATCTTGTTCGTGCCAGGCCATTTCGCCAATACCGTTAGCGTTATCGGCAATCGGGCCAAAGGAATCCATGGCTACGTTGTTACCGGTTAAGGTCAACATGCCAATACCGGTCATGGCCACACCATAGAGGATAAAGTTGAATTTTTCCACCGAGCTTAGGCCGTCAATGGTGCCGAAGATCACGACAGAGCAGAAAATGGAAGCCGCAATTACAAGCGTGGTCCATACCGCCGATTCAAACCCTACGGCAATACCCGATAAAATAGTAGTGGCAGAGCCGGTAGCGGTAGATTTTTTAACTTCTTGCACCGGTTTATTTTCGGTGCCGGTAAAGTATTCGGTCAAGCGGTCAATGCCGATAGCCAAAATAATACCAATGGTGGTAGCGGCAAACGGACGCCACCAACCGCCGGGTACATTATCCATGTAAAAGTAAGCCAGTACACCGAAAATTGCCACAGAAATAGCAGCGGAAATAGAATAGCCTTTGAAAATGGCTTTCATCGCGTTTCCGGCAGAACGTTTGGAATCTTTAACTGCGTACGTGCCAATGATAGAGCATAGCACCCCAATCCCGCGCACGAGGAGCGGGTACACAATCCACTCGTGGTGCCCGGTTAAACGCCACAGGCCAATCCCTAAAATTAAGCCGGATACAATAGTGACTTCGTACGATTCAAAAATATCGGCGGCCATGCCGGCGCAGTCGCCCACGTTATCACCTACTAAGTCAGCTACTACAGCGGGGTTGCGTGGGTCATCTTCGGGGATTCCAGCTTCTACTTTCCCGACTAAATCCGCTCCCACATCGGCAGCCTTGGTGTAAATACCGCCGCCTACGCGCATAAATAAGGCAAGTAAAGTTCCGCCGAAACCAAAGCCCAACAAAGCATCCGGTGCGGCAATACCAAAGATAATGAAAATAATGGTTCCGCCGAAGAGTCCCAGTCCGTCGGTGAGCATACCGGTCACGGTTCCGGCGCGGTAGGCAATGCGCAGTGCATCACCAAAACTACGTTTAGAAGCTGCGGCTACACGCACGTTGGCATCTACGGCAATACGCATACCTAATTGGCCTACTAATAAGGAAAATACAGCCCCCAAGATAAACGCTCCGGCTCGGCCAAATGCGGCGATAAGTTTGATGGTGCTGGCATCTAATCCGGCAAAGCGTTCCATAGAATCTTGCGATACCGGCACAATGTACACGGATAAAAATAAGCATACAGTCAGCAACCCGATTAATGGCAAAATAGTTTTGAGCTGCCGTTTAAGGTAAGCGTTGGCTCCTTCGCGGATAGCACTCCATACTTCCTGCATTTTAGCAGAGCCGGCATCTTCGTTCATCACTTGCCGACGTAAAAATAACGCATATAAAAGCCCCGCTATTGCGATTGCCAATACGCCAAATAATGCGTATTGTTCAAACGGACGCAGGGACGAAATACCGTACCACATAGTTATTCTCCTTTGAGATTGGGATAATTACACTCTCATTATAATAAAATTTTTAGAGAACGGAGAAATATATTTATAAAAAACCCCCGGAGTTTTATCCGGGGGGACATACAGAGTAAGGTTACGAATTAATCAAAGCGCAACATGTCCGTATATTCTTTAAGACGCTTGTTGATGGTTTGCGCATTTAAGTTGGCCAAGCGTGCTACGCTAAACGACTCAATCGTAAACGAAGCCATTACGTTACCGATCATCATGGCGCGTTTAATGGACTGTAAACTGCTCCAGTTTTTTTGGCTGGCTAAATACCCGGTAAAGCCGCCCCCGAAGGTATCGCCGGCGCCGGTTGTGTCATGTACATGTTCTAAAATATAGGGGGGAAGCTGGGCAATTCCTTTGTTGCTTACCAGCATAGAACCGTTGGAGCCTAACTTGATAATAACGTATTTGACCCCTTTGTTAAGCAGCCACTTGCCGGCTTGAATTAAGTTGTAAATGCCGGTTAAAAGGCGGGCCTCATTTTCGTTTAAAAATAAAATATCAATTTGCTTAATTACCTTTAACAAAGAATCTTTCTTAGAGGAAATCCAATAGTTCATGGTGTCACAAGCTACCAAACGTGGGCGTTTGACTTGTTTGAGAACCGAGAGTTGGAGTTCCGGGTCTATATTTGCCAAAAAAACCGCTTTGGCGTTTTGTTGTTCTTTAGTAAGTATGGGCTTAAAGTCTTTAAACACGTTTAGATCGGTAAACTTGGTAAATGCGGTGTTAAAGTCTGCATCATAGCTACCGCCCCAATGAAAGGTAAGGCCGTCTTTTACTTCTACGCCGCTAATGTCTACGTTTCGTTGAAGGAAAGGATCGCGGTATTGTTGGGTAAAGTCTGTGCCTACCACCGCAACTACAGCCGGTTTAGTAAAATAGCTGGCGCAGATGGAAGCATAACTGGCAGCTCCGCCCAATACCCGTTCTGCGCGGCCATTGGCATTTTCAATGGTATCAAACGCAACGGAACCCACCACCAACATTTCGGCACTTTTCACAATTACTCCAAGAACGTCTTGATTTCTACGGTACTGTTAAAATCGTTTAAAAATGCTTTTTGGGCGGTTTCCATTTTAGTTTCCATTAGGGCGGGAATAAAGTCTTTCTTATTGGTTTCAAAATCGTCCAAATTCCCGTTTTGTATCTGATAAGAATATTTTACTTCTTCAGGAGTAAGTTTATAAAGAGAATAGAGCACTTTGCGGAAACGATCCGCTAATTTATCGCGGCGTAACTGCTTTTCAAACTGGGCAGGCGTTACACCGGAAGAAGTTTGCAAAGCATAAGCATATTGGTCTTTATCAAATTTCCCCGAAGCGGAGAACAAGGGAGACGTTTTAATATCATAGGCAATTTCGTAGTTTGCCACAAACAAGCCCGCTTTTTGAGCAGCTTGGTTTAAAATTTCTTCGCTAATCATGGAAGAAAGGACCTGCTGTTGTACCGTCTTGAGCAACTCTTCATTTACTTCAATTCCTTGGCTACGCAGACGGTTGGCTTGCAAATCGCTTAAACGGTATAAGTCGCGGTAAGAGATTTTTTCGTTACCTACGGTAGCTGCCGTTAAGCCGTAGTTGCTGCGGGAATAAGCGTCCAGCCCAATGTAAATGATACTACCCAAGAAAAAGACCAGGGTAATAATTAAAATGGATTTTTTGTGTTTAATCAAAAACGAAATCATATTTTTACTCCGTAATGTTAATTTTCTTCTTCGTTGCTAATCTCAACGGATTGTTCCTCGCCGATCGTGCAACGTCCATCGATGCGACCGCCTTCTTCTACAATCATTTTTTTGGCGCGGATATCCCCGTTGATGGCGGCTTTAGACAAAATTTCCAACATGTTTGTACAAACATTGCCTTCAATTTCTCCTGCGCATACCACCATTTCGGCCGTTACATCACCGACAATTTTTCCTCCGTCACCGACAATAACGTGCCGGGCATTATCTACTGCCCCTTCCAAGGTTCCGTCAACCCGCAAAGAACCTTGCACATTTAAAGTTCCTTGAAAGTAGCATTCTGCGCTAACGACAGAGAAATGTTCGCCGGAGGAAAAATCGGAGTCTTTTTTTAAAAATCCCATAGCTATTCTCCTAATTTTATTTAAAATAATTGCGTGGGTTGACGGGTTGACCGTCTTTCCACACTTCGTAATGTAAATGCGTTCCAGTAGAACGTCCACTAGAACCCATTGTAGCAATTTTATCGCCTCGTTTCACAGTATCTCCCGGTTTTACTTGCGCACCGGTTGTGTGTGCATAGAGGGTGGAATATCCAAAACCGTGATCTACCAAGATGGCTTGCCCAAAGCTAGGTACCCAGCCCGCATGGCGTACAACGCCGTCCGCGGTTACAAAAATAGGGCTATCGGGTTTGCCGGCAAAATCTACGCCATTGTGTTTTCTGGATGTACGATTCCCCATTGGGTCTAAACGGTATCCATAGCCGGAACTGATGGGTGCATCAGATGGGCGGATAGAGGGGGTAGAGTGTGAACCTTCTTTTTGGTTGGCAAAGTACCAAGCAATTTCTTGGAAACTGGCCAAACGTGTTTTGGAACTATCTTCTATATCATCAATATATTGTTCAAATTCGTCGGTTTCCAAATCTTTTAAGTTACCCGAAAAAAGCTTTTGGGCACGTTCATCTTGTTGGGCTTTGTTCTTTTCCAAATCACTGGGTAAAAATTTGCTATTGGGCATTCCCAACATTTGGCGCATTTGAGTATCGGTAGTTTGGGTGAGTTCAATATACTTACGGCCGCGCTCCAGTTCATCCGCAATGAGCTGGAGTTTAAGGTGCATAAGGCGATTGTCCGCTTTGATTACGTTGTAATCGTATCCGCGAATAAAAAACAAAATTCCGCCCGCTGTAACACATAACCAAACCAATAGCATTGCTAAAATAGTTAAGCGGTGCAGCTTAAATTTGGTGCTAGCTCCTTTGCGCGGCATGATTAGAATATCCACCCGTTCACCCAAAAAACTAGCAAAAGCATTGATAAATTTACCCATCTTTTGTATTCTATCATATATGGGCCCTTATGGGGAATCTTTAATAGTAGGAGACAAAATGAAAAAGTTATTTGCTTTAGTAGCAGTAGGTATGTTAGCCGCGGCTTGCATGCCCAAGATGCCGGATTTGCCGGAAGTGGCAACGTTGCCGTCTATGCAATTGCCGGTGGCCGATGATGAAAACGGTTGGTGGCAAGCAGATCAATATGAGGGGAAACCGGTATTTATAGTATTTATGGGATCCTGGTGTCCGTGGTGCAAAAAAACAATGCCTGCCGTAAATGCATTAAATGAAAAATATGCCGGACAAGTGGAAGTTGTTGGGGTATTTATGGACAAAATTCCCGGCCCGGTGCGTGATGCCGCTAGAGGGAACGGCTTTACTACCAAAACACTATATAATGGCAAAGAGCTGGCGGAAGGGCTGGGCGTAGATGGTTTGCCGCACGCGATGTTATTTGATAAAAAACACCGCATGGTAAAAATGTGGGAAGGCTATCGCCCGAATATGGAAGAAGTCGTATCCGTAGAAATTGACAAATTGTTAAAATAGCCGGTTCGTAAAAAATTACTTAAATATAGAACCGCCTGAAAGGGCGGTTTTATATTTTGGCGGCGGATCAAATTCGCGGTACTCGCCTTTGCCTATCGGCAAAACTCGTACAACGCTGTGGGCTTCAAATCACTTACGCAGGGAGAAGTCTATGCGCTCCCCGACTAAAAATAAAAACCGGGGAAGGACTTGCCTTCCGGTAAAATTCCTGACGGAATTTTCCTGCAGGCCGGGCTCGCGGTACTCGCCTTTGCCTATCGGCAAAACTCGTACAACGCTG
>JAGCXL010000016.1 GCA_017961295.1 Elusimicrobiaceae bacterium | reverse complement strand
GTTTTCAAAGCGGTATCAGACAAACCTTTACGTCCACCGTGCGTGGAAATAAAGTATTCTAGAACTGATAGCCCTTCGCGGAAGTTAGCAGTAATCGGGTTTTCAATAATTTCACCCTGGCCACCGGTAAGTTTCTTTTGCGGTTTAGCCATTAGTCCGCGCATACCGGCCAACTGGCGTACCTGTTGGCGGGATCCACGAGCACCGGAATCTGCCATCAAATAGACAGAGTTGAAGCGCTGGCCACTATGTTCTTTGTTGGTAGGATCGTATTTGGATTCTTCAAACTTTTTCATTTCTTTAAAAAGTTCGTTGGCCACGTCATCGGTGACACGAGTCCAAATATCAATTACTTTGTTATAACGTTCGCCTTCGGTAATGATACCCGCTTCAGCCTGAGCTTGGATCTTGGCAACTTCGGCTTTAGCCTTTTTAATCATATCCTTTTTGGCGGTAGGAATAGTCATATCGGCAATAGAGATAGACAACCCAGATAAGGTAGCATAGTGATACCCCATCTTCATGATGTTGTCTAAGAGTTGCACAGCCGCAGCGCGACCATACTTTTTGCTCTTGTAACATTCGTCTACTAAAGCGCCCAACTCTTTTTTGCCGATGGTCTTGTTAATAAATTCCCATCCTTTTGGCAACGCTTGGTTGAAAATGATGCGTCCCACGGAAGTAAAATCTTTCCATTGAGCCGGGTCAGTAATGGTTTTGCCTTTGGCATCCAGTTCCGGCACGGCGTTCATACCACGCACTTTAATTTTAGCATGATAAGAAAGCTTACCGTATTCCAAAGCGACTAAAGCTTCATCTTTAGATCCAAAGATAGATCCTTCGCCGATATCACCATCTTTCACGGTAGTAATCCAGTTGACACCCAGCACCATATCATGGGACGGGGCGGCAATCGGTCTGCCGGAAGCGGGGGACAAAATATTGTTAGATGCAAGCATGAGCGTGCGGGCTTCCATTTGGGCTTCCAAAGAAAGCGGCACGTGTACAGCCATCTGGTCACCGTCGAAGTCGGCGTTGAAAGCGGCACAGGTTAAAGGATGCAACTGAATAGCTTTACCTTCAATAAGTACCGGTTCAAAAGCTTGAATACCCAAACGGTGCAAGGTCGGGGCACGGTTGAGCATTACCGGGTGAGATTGGGTTACTTTTTCCAAAATATCCCAAATTTCCGGACGAACTTTTTCTAACATTTTTTTGGCAGATTTAAGAGTTGTCCCTTCTTTCTTCATTAATTCACCAATGATGAAAGGTTTGAATAACTCAAGTGCCATTAATTTCGGCAAACCGCATTGGTGAATTTTCAAGTTCGGACCGACTACAATTACGGAACGACCGGAATAGTCCACGCGTTTACCTAACAAGTTTTGGCGGAAACGACCATGTTTACCTTTAATGCTATCCGATAAAGATTTGAGCGGTCTTCCACCGGGGCCAATAAATACTTTACCGCGTGCCCCGTTTTCAATTAGGGCATCCACCGCTTCTTGCAAGAGGCGCTTTTCGTTGTAAATCATTACTTCGGGCGCGCGCAAGGATTCAATGTGTTTTAAGCGGTTATTGCGGTTAATAATACGACGATACAAATCGTTAAGATCTGAGGCTGCAAAGCGTCCCCCATCGAGTGGTACTAACGGACGCAAATCCGGCGGGATGACAGGCAGTACACTTAAAATCATCCATTCCGGACGGTTGCCGCTTTCTTTAAACTCTTCCATCGTTTTAATGCGGCGGATGAGTTTGGTGCGTTCGGCTTCGCTTTGGGTATTTTTAAGTTGTTCATGTAAGGCAGGAATTTCTTTATCAAAATCGATACCTTCCAAGAGCGTTTTGATAGCCGGAGCGCCGATGTCCACTTTCAAGCGAGAACCGTGTTTTTTACGGGCTTCGCGCACTTGCGCATCGGACAAGAGCGTTCCTTTTTTAAAGTCCGGGCGGCCGGTTACGTTATCGATACAATCTTCCAACACTACATAGGCAGCGTAATAAACAACACGTTCCAAATCGCTGGTGCGTTGGTCTAATAAAATACCGATACGAGACGGATTTTTGCGCAAAAACCATACGTGGGCCACCGGTACAGCCAGTTCAATATGCCCCATGCGTTCGCGGCGCACTTTAGCTTCGGTTACTTCCACACCACAGCGATCGCATTTAATGCCTTTGTATTTGGGCCAGCGATATTTGCCGCACGCACATTCAAAGTCCTTGGTAGGCCCGAAAATGCGTTCACAGAACAAACCGTCTCGCTCAGGTTTTAAGGTGCGATAGTTAATGGTTTCAGGTTTTTTTACTTCCCCAAAAGACCAGGCACTAATTTGTTCCGGGCTGGCGATGCCTAAACGAATAGCATCGAAGTCAAAAAAGTTTAAGTCGTTATTTTTCTTCACTTTTTTCGTTTGCATGTGTTATTCTCCCGCCTATTTGGCTTCCTCTTCGCTCGCCGCGGAAGCCGCTGCGGCAGGTTTATCAGCAGTTTCTACAACGGTACTATCACCGTTTTCGTGTTTCTGCAATAGGTCCACACTTAACCCGAGTGCCTGCAATTCTTTAATTAATACTTTAAAGGATTCCGGCACACCCGGGGAAGTGGGGGCTTTGCCTTTTACAATAGATTCATACATCTTGGTACGGCCATCGTAATCGTCTGATTTGACGGTTAAGAATTCTTGCAAGGTGTACGTAGCACCGTACCCTTCCATGGCCCACACTTCCATTTCTCCGAAACGCTGACCGCCGAATTGCGCTTTACCACCCAACGGTTGGCGCGTAATTAAGCTGTAAGGCCCGGTGGAACGGGAGTGTACTTTATCTTCTACCAAGTGAATGAGTTTCATCATGTACATATAACCAATGGTTATCTTTTCTTCAAAAGGTTCCCCTGT
>JAGCXL010000004.1 GCA_017961295.1 Elusimicrobiaceae bacterium | reverse complement strand
GTATTGTTGGCCCCCGCAGAAGGGTTTGAATATGCCTTAGAACGGCAAAATAAACCTATTCAACTACTTATCAATGCTACCAATGCCCAACGTGCACAACAGGTAAATGCTTATGTCAGCCAAATTTTAGCGCGCGTAGCGGCTAGTCACGGGTACCGGTTGGGCGAGCAGCCGCGGCTCGTATTAGATACACGCATTTTGTTTAACCCACAAATGAGCACGGCGGCTTTTATGGTGCCGGCCCTGCTCGTCATGACCAGTTTTATTATTTTGATGATTGTAGGGAGCATGGCCATTACCAAAGAAAAAGAAATGGGAACCATGGAAAAATTGATATCCTCTCCGGCTTCTACGGCAGATATTTTGCTGGGTAAAGTGTTACCGTACTTCTTTATTGGTATTGGAGTGGTAACACTAATGCTATGTATAGGCGTGTTAGGATTTGGTATTGTGTACAGGGGAACGGTTTGGCAATTTTTCCTTAACGCTGTAGCGTTGGCCGCTTGTGCGCTATCCGTGGCTACCCTCATTAGTACCATTGCTAACACCCAACAACAAGCCATGATGGGCGGTGTATTGATATTACTGCCGGCTATTTTGCTCTCCGGCGTGTTTTTCCCGGTAGCCAACATCCCGGAAGGGTTCCGTTGGCTATGCTACTTAAACCCGCTCATGTATGCCTGTACTAATTTCCGCAACATCATCTTAAAAGGCGGCGATTATACGTTCTTTTGGCAATATTTCAGTGTTCTGCTAGGCATGGCACTTGTTTTGGCCGCCACTGCCTATAAAAACTTCAAAGCCAAACTTAATTAGAAATTTCTTTCTAAGAAATGGCTCTTGTTACAATATGCGCCCAACAGCAGAGGCGGTACGAGCGGAAAACCTGTTTACAGGCTGTTGTTCTTAAGGTGAAATGTACTGAAAATGCTTAAATTTTAAGGATTTTTTTGATATTTGCGGGATTGGGTTGTTTTGACAGAAAAAGGCCCCGCATTTAGCGGGGCATTCTATTGTTTTTTACTGATTTTTATTTCCCCATCAAATCTCCAAAGTCCACGCCAATCTGTCTGCACGCTTTGTTCCCTTCGCATACCGTCTTTTCTTCCATGCCCACTAAAGTCATCCCTCGTTTGGGTAGGTTCATTACGGCCTTGTGTAGCGTTTGAGGCACTAGGTGGGCATAAATCTCAGTTTTTTGCATGCTCCGGTGGCCTAAGAGTTGAGATACGGTATACAGTTCTACGCCGTTTTGCACCAGTTGACTGGCAAACGTATGGCGCAGTTTATGTAAAAAGCTGTTTATTCCGGCCTCTTTGATAAACATATGATAATAGGTCGATAGATTCTCTACTTTACGAGAAGAGGCTATGTTGACCACAAATTCGTTTATTGCGCCGATTTTGGCCTTTTCTAGGGCATTTCTCAGCGTGTGCGTCATGGGGATAATGCGGTGATAGGCGGTTTTATTTGGGGCAATGTAAAGTTGGTTATTGTTAAAATCGACATCTTCCCATTTTAAATTCATCATCTCTGCTCTGCGTAACCCGGCATCGGCCCCTAACAGAACGACAATTCGCCACATATCATTCGGGCAAGCCTCTAAGAGTTTATTTATCTCTTCCGGTGTATGAAAAACAACTCTCCCCCGAGGAGCTTTGAGCTTGGATACACTGCTCCAATCCCGTTTAGGAATAAATTCCCATTTTTCTCCTTGACGCATAGCTGCTTTAATATACGCCAGCCGACCATTTATGGTAACATTGCGAAGTCCTTTCTGGATCAGATATTCCTTGTAGCGTTGGAGTAGTTCCGGGGTAACGTCTTGTAAAAATTTGATTTTTTTTACGTCTTCCAAACAGCGGCAAGCTAATTTTACTCCTCTAACGGTCTCCGGTGCCTTGTCAATGGACATGTGGCGGAACAGTTTGTATTTGAATGCCTCCCAAGTAATATGCAGGGGCAACTTCTCTCTGGCGGCATTACGTCGACGGATAATATCCTGATATAGCCGCAATGCTATTTGCTTGTTGGCGGTTTTTAGTGGGACACACCGCGAAGATCCATACTCATCGTGATAAGCTGCGTAGTAGTAAGGTCCATTCTTCTTTTTGATTCCCATAATTTTCTCCTTAGGAAGTATACTTTGCTTCATACACATTCACGCTTCTTATAGGGATGGAAGTCAAGCGATATATGCCCCAAAATGAGGGCTTATTTAAGTTGGATTTGGCGCTCCGGAAGTTTTGCTATTGCCCGGTGTAACGTCGGCGGGGCCATATGTGCATAAATTTCCGTCATTTGGATACTGCTATGCCCCAGCAGTTTAGATACCGTGTAGAGTTCCACGCCATTTTGCACCAGTTGGCTGGCAAACGTATGGCGCAATTTGTGTAAAAAGCTATCCACACCGCAAGACTTGGCGATTTGAGCATAATGAATCGTTAAGTAATTCGGCCTGCCATGAGTAATCCCTTTGCGCGGCTTATACAGATCAATCACGTACGCGCTTTTCGCACTTGTTTGCGCCTTAGCTAGGGCATCTCGTAAATCTTGTGTTAAAGGTACAAAGCGATGAGATTCAGTCTTGTTTGGGGCAATATAGAGTTGATTGTTATTAAAATCGACATCTTCCCATTTCAAATCTGCCATTTCACCTCTGCGTAGCCCCGCATCTGCCCCCAATAGAACAACTATTTTCCACATATCATTCGGGCAAGCCGCTAGCAGTTTATCTATTTCTTCCGGCGTGTGGAAAACGACTCTGCCCCGAGGGGCTTTGAGCTTTTTTACAACCGTCCAATCCTGTTTACCAATAAGGCCCCATTTCTCGCCCCGGTGCATGGCGGTTTTAATGCAAATGACCAAACTGTTTAAATGCCTTTTGCTTATATTTTTCGTCATAAGATGTTCTTTATATTTTTGAAGAAGTTCGGGTGTAACATCATGCAAAAAATGAGGCTTTTTGATTTCTTCCAAATACCGGATAGCTAACTTTGCGCGATTGACGGTATTGCGGGCCTTGTCGACAGACATAAAGGCAAATAACTTCTTTTTGAACAGTTCCCATTTAATGTGGGTTCGACATGCATTTTTCACTCTATCCCGACGGCGAATAATTTCGGCATATTTTAGACGGGCTATGCGCAGATTGGTTGTTTGTAACGACAGCCGTCTCCGGACGCCATTATTGTCATAAAAATGTGCGTAAAAAAACGGACTGGGTGGTACTCTTATAATGCCCATAATCGTTCCCTGTTACTGTAAAGGCATTTCTTCGCCTTTGATTACTTCCGCGTGGTCCGATAGATTGTATCCTTCGACTTTCCAACAGCGGATAGTTTTGCGGTTACAGTCAATTTCGTACCAGTAGTCCAGGTCCGTGTGGACTTGAAATGCGACTTCGTATCCGTCGTCCTTGCGCTTGTTTTTAAGAAGCTCATTGACTAAGAGATTTCCATTCCACGTATTAAACTTTTTCCGTCTTTGGATAAGATCCTTTCCGACCCCTTTGGGGTAGCCGTCCCAGTGGTGGTAAAGCAGGACGCTCTGTTTTAGGTAAGTTACTTTGATTTGGCTTCTAGTGCTCATATATTTATCCTCTTTATGTTTGGGGCGGTCAGCGCGAGAAATTAACTAACCGCCCCTATGAAACGCTTAAACAACGCCGATTATAGGTTTGCCTTTCGGCTTGCCGTCGGCGTGGGTCTATTGCCGCCCAAAGCCCCGATGTAGCTTTGTGCTATGCGGCGGTCAAGCAAACAATAGCCATGCACTTCTATGTCGGGGATTTCGCCCCGTAGTACATATACGCTTCTTATAGGTCTAGAAGTCAAGTCGTATTTGAGAATTTTTCCAAAGAGAAAATGTGCAAAATATTAAGACGAGAAATGGTTCGAACT